>CAZSQF010000403.1:0-2505 GCA_964608935.1 uncultured Actinomycetota bacterium
ACAACTTCCCGACCCGCTACCTCGTCAACGACGCGTGCGTGCTGCTCGGCAAGCCAAACGTGTACGGGTCGATCTTCCGCTTCGAGGGGCAGCTCAGCGTCTTCTGGGCCGAAGAGGGGCCCTGCTACCGCTGCATGTTCCCCGAGCCGCCCCCGCCGGGGATGGTCCCCAACTGCGCCGAGGGCGGGGTGCTCGGCATCATCTGCGGCACGGTCGGCTCGGCGCAGGCGACCGAGGGGATCAAGCTCATCACCGGTATCGGCCAGCCGATGATCGGGCGGCTCGGTCTCTACGACGCGCTCGAGCAGTCGTGGATGTACGTCAAGGTCGCCAAGGACCCCGACTGCCCCGTCTGCGGTGACGACCCCACGGTCACCGCCCTGATCGACTACGAGGAGTTCTGCGGCGTCCCCGCACACGACCGTGAGGAGGACACCGCGGCCGGCGCCGGCCTCGAGATCCTGCCCACGGAGTACGTCGAGCTCGCCGACAAGCCCGACGTCGAGCTGATCGACGTTCGCGAGCCCCACGAGTGGGCGATCAGCCGTATCGACGGTGCCACGCTGATCCCACTGGGGGAGCTGCCGAACCAGCTGCGTGAGCTCGATCCGACCAAGCGCTACGTGATGCAGTGCAAGACCGGTGGTCGTTCGCTCGAGGCGACGAACCTTCTGCGTGGTGCCGGCTTCGATGCCGTCAACCTGCGCGGAGGCATCAACGCCTACGCCCGCCAGGTCGATCCGAGCATCCCCGTGTACTGAGTGCTTCGGCCGTTCGCGGCCGCGAGATCGTCGTCCGACTGCTATACGTGTGGGCATGGATGACCCCACCGCCCGTCTCATCGAAGCGCTCGACCTGCTCGCCGAGGTTGCCGACGAGGTCACGCCCGACCAGGCCGTCGACGAGTTCGACGAAGCCACCCTCCAGGAGTTCTGGCGCGAGTGGCCCCGAACCAGCTCGTGGGCCGGAGCGTTGTGGCGGCGGCTGAACGCCGACCTCGCGGACTCGGCTCGGCCGGTCAGCAGCCCGGATCACGACGAGGTCGGAGGCTCGGGCTGATGGTCGCGCTGCGCGAGATCATGACCGAGGACGTCTACACGACCCCGCCGGACGCTTCGGTCGCCGAGGTCGCCCAGGCCATGGTGCGTGGCCGGATCGGCTCCGCGGCCGTGGTCGTCGGCGGGCTGATCGTGGGCATCTTCACCGAGCGCGACGTCCTGCGGGCCGCCGCGGCCGGGGGCGATCTCTCCGCGGAGCCGGTCCGCAACTGGATGACCGAGGACCCGGTCACCGCCACGGCCGAGGAGGACTCCGAGGATGCCTCCGAGACCATGCTCGGCGGTGGCTTCCGGCACCTGCCGGTGGTCGACGGGACCAAGCTGATCGGCATCGTCAGCCTGCGCGACCTACTGAGCGCACGCATCCGCCGCGCCTGATCGCTGCGGGCGCTCCCCCAGCACCTGGGCACCCGGTGCCCACGTGTGGTCGTCGCCGCGGGGGACCGTACTCAGCCGGTCGGCTTGTGGGCGACGTACAGGACGTCGAACGGGTCGTCGGGCACGTCGTGGATCGCGACGTCGACGAATCCGGCGTCGGCGAGCATCGCGCGGGCCTGCTCCACGCCCCAGACGGTGCCGAGCCCGGCGCCGCCCTGCGCCAACGACACCGTCATGCAGTGCAGCGTGCTCACGCCGTACAACCAGGGGGCGAACGGGTTGTCCAGGTTGTTCTCGAGATGGCTGGACGCCTTGACGTCCATCATGACGAACAGTCCTCCGGGCGCCAGCGCGCGGTGGATGCCGTGGAGAACGCCGGCCGGATCCGCCTGGTCGTGGATCGCATCGAAGGCGAAGACCACGTCGAAGGGCGGGTCGGCCGGCAGGTCCAGGACGTCTGCCACTTGGAACGACACGTTGGGCAGCCCGGTGTCGGCGGCTTCGGTGCGGGCGCGCTCGATGGCGTCGTCGGCGAGGTCGTAGCCGACGAAGGTGGACGCCGGATAGGCGGCCGCGAGCACGTTGGTGCTGTGCCCCGTGCCGCAGCCGATGTCGGCGACCCGGCTACCGTGATCGAGCCGGTCGTGCAGCCCGTCGGCCAGCGGAACCAGTGCGTCGATGAGCTGGTTGTCGAACGTGCCCCGCGACAGGCCGTCCATCACGTCGGTGAAGTCGGGCCGGAAGTCGTCGTACGGGATCCCGCCGCCGGTGGCGAAGACCTCGGAGACGCCGGCGACGTGGTGGGCGAGGAGCGTGTTGACCCCGCTCAGTGGTGCCAGGTTCGTCGACGTGGCACCGGTGAGGCACACCGCGTGCTCGGGGGGAAGGGCGTACTGGCCGGCGTCCGGGTCGTAGGTCGCGATCCCGCCGGTGACGAGCGCACCGAGGCACTCGCGGACGTAGCGCTCCTCCAGCCCGGCCCGCTCGGCCAGCTGCGTGCTGGTGCCGGGTCCCGCCGCCATCGCCTCCAGGAGGCCGGTGCGGTTGGCGACATCGACCATCAACACCA
>CAZSQF010000404.1:0-2505 GCA_964608935.1 uncultured Actinomycetota bacterium
GCGCCGATGGCGCCGGCACGGACGCCGAAGCGCGCCGCGGCGAGCTCCACGGTGGGGCGGTGCTGCCGGGACAGCACCTGGTCGGGCACGGCGGCCTCGATGCGGTGCAGGAGCACGTCAGCGGCCTCGACGACGCCTCCGCCGATGACCACGACGGATGGATCGAGCAGGTCGATGAGGTTCGCGATGCCGGCCCCCACCCACCACGCGAACTCGTCGAGGACGGCGCCGGCGTCTGGGTCCCCCTGGCGGGCGGCGGCCACCACGTGCTCACCCCGCACGGCCTCGGCATCACCTGCGAGCGCGACCGCGGCGCCCAGGCTGCCGGCGACGGCAGCGTCACGTCCCAGTCGTCCCAGTCCCGAGCCCGACGCGAAGCGCTCCCAGCACCCCCGCCGGCCACAGGGGCACCGCGGACCGGCCGGGTCGATCAACATGTGGCCGGGTTCGCCGGCGAACCCGTGCGCCCCGTGCCGCACCTGCCCGTCGAGCACCAGTCCCCCGCCGATGCCCGTGCCCAGCGTGACCAGCACGCCGTTGTCGTGCCCGGTGCCCGCGCCCCCGTTGAACTCCGCGTAGGCGGCGCAGGTGGCGTCGTTGTCCACCACGACCGCCCGGCCGGTGCGACCGCTCACCCGCGCCGCGACGTCGACGTCGAGCACCTCGGGCAGGTTGGCACCGGCCCGGAAGATGCGGCCGTCCTGGACCAGGCCGGGGATGCCGATGCCCACCCGAGCCTCACCACCGGCGTCGACCGCCTCCACCAGCGCAGCGATGCCGTCGAGGAGCGCGTCGGTGCCACGCGGCGTGGGCAGGCGCTCCTCGGCCAGCACGCGCGTGGGGTCGGACCCGGCGACCCGGACGCCGAGCATCTTGGTGCCGCCGATGTCGAGGCCCACGAGGTCGCCTGCGTGCGCCCGGTCGCCGGGCCGCTGCGGGGTCACAGCGACCCGTTCAGTACCGGAGCAGCGCGCCGATGCGCCCGAGGACGTCGAGGTCGGCGTTGCCGGTGCACACGTCGATGTCGCAGGACTGGGCGAGCGCCTCCTCGACGGCCTCCTCGACGACGTCGTCGACGTGGACCATCTCGGCCCCGCAGCGGCATTCGCGACCGACCGTGGCCAGCCGGCCGCACCGGTCGCAGTGCCACCCGACGTGGGCGTAGCCGTCGCTGATCAACAGACGCGCGACGCGACGGTCGGCCAGGGCATCGAGGACGGGATCGATGCCGGCCACGCCCCGCCCGTTGGCGCCGACCGCGGCACGTAGCTCCTCGACCAGCGCGGCCTCGCGCTGCTGCTCGACCCGCCGCTCGGACTCGACCGCGGCCTGACGGATCTCGACCTCGCTGGCGTTCGGCGACAGGTCGAGCCAGTGGCGCAGCCGCTCCTGCAGGTAGGGGTGCAGGTCGCCCACGAGCTCGGAGTGCAGGTGGTCGGGGGCGGCCACGACCAGGTGGTCGAACTTCTCGGCCTGGTACACCTCCCACAACAGGTCAGCGGCGTGACGGAGGTGCTGGTGGGCGAGCTCCTGGCGGTGCTGGTCGACGCCGCCGCGGTCGTGCTCGCCGACGGTGTCGTAGTCACGACCGATGTCGTCGGTGCGTTCGGTCTTCTCGATCAGCTCACCCAGCCGGAACACGAAGACGCGGGCGTGGACCTTGTCGGCGGCCAGCACGGCGATCTTCTCCGACTGCTGGACCACCACCTCGAGCTGGCCGACGGCCGGGGTCCGGTTCACCACGATCTCGTTGCGCACCGAGACCGGGAGCTCGTGGACCTGGAACAGCTCCGCCGACCCGCAGACGAAGATGGCGACGCCGCGCACGAGGCTGCGGTCGAAGCCCTGTCGCACGCGGGCCACGACGCGCTCGAGGTCCGCGGCGACGGCGTCGTCGGCCTCGGGGCGGCTCCGTGCCCGCCGGACCATGCCGTCGAGGGCGCGCTCGTAGTCCGCGGGGCGCACGTACCGGGCACCGTCGACGTCGAGGTAGCACGACACGACCGGAGAGTTGCTGCGGACGGAGGCGAGGGCACGGATGTCGGCTTCGGTGATCACGAGCGCGTGTCTCCCTGTGGGTCGATGCTGTCGGGCCATCTCGGCGTGGCCCGCATGGTAGATGCGGTCAGGTCGGCCGGGGAGACCGCAGGTGCCCGAACCGCGCCCATCAGTGCACCGGGATGTGTTCGACGCCCGGTTCGGGCCCGTCGTCGTCCGGGTCCTCTTCCTCGCGACCTTCCGGGGTCGCAGTTCGCCGGTCGTGTTGCGAGACCCAGGTGCCGGCGAAGTCGGCGACGGTCTCGGTGGCGTTGCGGGCGAAGGACGAGACGGTGTCGGCCACGACGCGAGCCGCCTCGGGGTCCTGGAGCACGGCCTCGGCAGCCTCGAGCATGCTGCGCGCCGCCCGGACGGCGTCCAGCGCGGCACGCTGGAACTGCTCGAGCCCGGCCTGCACCGGATCGTCGGTGCCTCCTGCGTCCTGACCCGTCGTGTCGTCCTGCATCC
>CAZSQF010000405.1:0-2497 GCA_964608935.1 uncultured Actinomycetota bacterium
GCAGGCGGCCTCGGCCGACGCGCCATACATCGTGTTCTGCGGCGTCCACTTCATGGCCGAGTCCGCGTCGATCCTCGGGCGCGAGGATCAGAGCGTGATCCTCCCCGACCTCGCGGCCGGGTGCTCGATGGCCGACATGGCCGAGGAGCACCAGCTGGTCGATGCCTGGGCCCGCCTGGAGCGGGCGGGTGTCGCCGACGCGACGGTGCCGCTGACCTACATGAACTCGAGCGCGGCGATCAAGGCCTTCTGCGGCGAGCGCGGCGGTGCGATCTGCACGTCGTCGAACGCCCCAGGCGCGATGTCGTGGGCGTTCGAGCAGGTGGCACCGGCCGGCCGGATGCCGGCCAAGGTGCTGTTCCTCCCCGACCAGCATCTCGGCCGCAACACCGCCGTGCTGTCGCTCGGGCTCGATCTCGACGACTGCGTCGTGTACGACCCGTGGCGCCCCGACGGCGGGCTCACCGACGAGGAGCTCGCGGCCGCCCGCGTCATCCTGTGGAAGGGGCACTGCTCCGTGCACGCCCGCTTCCGGCCCGAGATGGTCGACCGGATCCGCCGCGATCTGCCCGACGTCGAGGTCCTCGCCCACCCGGAGTGCGTCCACGAGGTCGCACTCGCGGCCGACCGGGTCGGCTCGACCAGCCAGATCCTGCGGTGGGTGGTCGAGGCGCCCGCCGGCGCAACGTTCGCGATCGCCACCGAGCTCAACCTCGTCAAGCGCCTCGACCAGGAGCACCCCGACAAGCGGGTCGTGTTCCTCGACGACACGGTGTGCTTCTGCGCGACGATGAACCGCATCGACCTGCCGCACCTGGTCTGGGTGCTCGAATCGCTCGTTCGGGGCGAGGTCGTCAACGAGGTGCGGGTGGCGCCCGAGGTGCGCCGCAACGCCCTCCTCGCGCTCGAACGGATGCTGGCGTTGTCGGGCAGGGACCGGTCGCTCGCGGTCGCGAGCTGAACCCGCCGCCGCCCCGACGTGCCGCGCGGTGTCATACTCGGGTGGGTCGAAGGAGCGAGCATGAGCGGACCGGTACAGAATCCTGACGTCGAGTGCGTGAACGAACTGCTCGAGGACATCGAGGCGCGTGAGGGCCGGTCCACCAATGTCGGCGGGCTCGACGTCGCGCGGGTGCTGCCGACCAAGGGTCGCCGGACGGTCGGGGCGTGGTGCTTCGTGGACCTGATGGGCCCGGCCGACACCGAGGACCCCGACCCGATGGAGGTCGGCCCGCATCCCCACATCGGGCTGTCGACCGTGACGTGGCTGCTGGAGGGCGAGGCCCTGCACACCGATTCACTCGGCACCGAGCAGGTGATCCGCGCCGGCCAGCTCAACCTCATGACGGCCGGCCACGGCATCGCGCACGCGGAGCTCGCCGCGCGACCCCCCTTCCGCGGCGCCCAGATGTGGGTCGCGCAGCCGGAGACGACCCGGCACGGCGCGTCGGCGTTCGAGCACCACGCCGAGCTGCCGCGGGTCGAGCTCGACCGGGCGGAGGGGCTCGTGTTCGCCGGCGCGTTCGCGGGCGCAACCTCGTCGGCCCGCGCCGACACGCCACTGGTCGGGGCCGAGCTGACGCTCGGGCGGGGCAGGACCGCCGCTCCGATCACGTCCGGCTTCGAGCATGCCGTCGTCCCGCTGGACGGCAGCGTGAAGGTCGGCCCGCAGATCGTGGAGCCTGGCTGGCTCGCGCTCGTCCCGGCCGGGCTCGACGAGCTGCCGCTCGAGGTCCAGGAGGACGACGCGCGGCTGCTGCTGCTCGGCGGCGAGCCGCTCGGCGAGGAGGTCGCGATGTGGTGGAACTTCGTCGCGCGCGACCGAGAAGAGCTCACGGCGGCATGGCGCGACTGGAACGACCGGACCGAGCGCTTCGGGCACGTCGAGTCACCGCTGGCACGCATGGAGACCCCGCCCCCGCCGTGGCTGCGCCAGGAACGGTGAGCCTCGTCTGGCGACGCAGCCGGGGCCGCTCGGAGCGGACGCGTCAGCCGGCGGCGGCCATGTCCGCGAGTATCCGGTCGGCGAGCTCGCCGACGTGCGGGTCGAGCTCGCCGTCGGCGACCCAGTCGGCGACGTCCTCGCGCAGCGCTGCGGCGTCCTCGGCCCGCTCCTCCGGATCGTCCTCCTCGCGCAGGGCGAGCAGGTCGGCGAGCAGATCGTCGTGCTTCTCGCCGTAGGTGCCCGGCTCCGCCGCCGTCAGGAAGGCAACCAGGTCGGGGAGCGCGGCCGGATCCGCCGGCTCGTCGGGCGGCGGGTCGTCACCCGCGTCGTCGGGCTCCTCCGCGTCGGTCTCCGGCTCGTCGGGCTCCGGCTCGTCGGTGTCGGACTCGGCAGGGTCCGGCGGTGCCGGGTCGTCGACCGGCGCGTCGCCGTCGTCCACGACCTCGACCGCCTCCTCCGAGGGCTCGGCGCCACCGAGCCAGCCCCGCTCGAGGGCAATGACGGCCAACGCCACGACCGCCAGCGCGGCCAGGGCCAGGATCAGGGGCACGG
>CAZSQF010000406.1:0-2493 GCA_964608935.1 uncultured Actinomycetota bacterium
GGCCGGGATCATCGATCCCGCCAAGGTGACGCGTTCGGCGCTGCAGAACGCCGCGTCGATCGCCAGCCTGCTGCTCACGACCGAGGCGCTCGTGGCCGACAAGCCCGAGCCCGAGTCCGAGGGCGCCGGTGCGGGGCACGATCACGGCATGGGCGGCATGGACTTCTAGTCCGACGCCGTCCGGCCGACCGGTCGGACCAGGCACCACACGCGAGGCCCCCGCCGATCCCGGCGGGGGCCTCGCCCGTGTACGCCGTACCCCGTCGCGCGCGGCTGCCCCGGATGCCTGGGGAGCCACGCGGTCGCACATGGCCGTGACGCTCCCCAGGTCCGACCCGTCCGAGCCGTCGGGCCGGGACTGCCCGCCGGCGGAGGTCGGGCGGGTGTGCCATCCACAGCCGCCGTGCGATCCGCCGCGACCCCTGAGCGTGCCGGCGGCAGTATGGCCGGCCATGGGTTGGGCGAGCTTCTACGAGGTGTGCGCCGCCGCCGGCGGTGCGGTGCGGCTCACGGACGCCGCACGGGCGGCCGGGCTCCACCCGCAGACGGTGCGCCGCCGCGCCGCCGCCGAGGGGTGGTGGCGACCCCACCCCGACGTGGTCGCTCCACCGGGAACGCACATCGACGCACGGACCCGTGCCCTCGCGGCGGTCCGCCACCTCGAGCGGCGCAGCGGGGACGAGGGGCTGGGCGTGGCCGCGGCGACGCGCTGGACCGCGGCCCATCTGCTGGGGGTGCGCCGCAGCGCGCCGAGCCGGCCGCAGGTCCTCGTCGACCACCGCCGGCGGATCACGGTCCACGACGGCCTCGAGGTGGTCCGCGGTCGCGGCCTGAGCGTTGCCCACGTGCGCTCGGTCGCCGGCGTGCCGACCGTTTCGGGCCTCCGACTGCTGCGCGACCTCGCCGCGGTGTGCCGACGCGACCCGCTGCGAGCGGTGGCGATCGATCTCGCGCACGGCGGCGAGCTGGACCTCGCCGAGCTGGCTGCGGCCGTCGACGCCTGGCCGCGGTTCCACGGCCGCCCACTCCTTCGGCAGGTCCTGGCGGACCTCACGGGGGCCGGGCGGACCGACTCGCCGCTCGAGCTGGAGGCGCGAGAGCGTCTGGCCGGCGACGGGATCCCGCTCGACCAGGGACAGGTCCGGGTGCCGCTCACCGGCGGTGGGGTGCTCCACCTCGACCTCGGCATCGCCGCGATCCGTTTCGGCATCGAGGTGGATTCCTACGCCTTCCACAGTCACCGCACCGACGTGACCCGCGACGCGCGTCGGGACAACGCCGTCGCCGGCACCGACGAGGTGTGGCGCGTGCTGCGACTGACATGGGACATCCTGCGCGAGGACTGGCCCGCGTTCGTGATGCAGTCCCGCGACGTCATCGCGGTCCAGTCACGGCACTACCTCGGGGTGCCGTGGCCGCGGCCGGGCGACGTGTCCAGCTGACGCCGCGAGGTCGGCGACCGCCGGTCTGTTCTGGGGAGTGCCACGGTCACCGGGAGCCGCCGGCCTCCCCAGATCGCGACGCCACGCGAAGGTGGGGAGCGAGACCGCTGTCGGTGATCGCCAGACTCCCCAGATCGGCCGGGGCGGGGGCGTCAGGCGCCCGGCTGGAGGCGTCTGCCGTCGGCGTCGTAGCGGTGGACGCCGTGGCCGTTCTTCCGGCCGAGCCGCCCGGCCGCGACGAGCCGGCGGTGGAGGTTGGTGGGCCGGAATCGGTCGCCCAGGGTGCCGGCGAGGTACTCCAGCACGTCCAGCCGGGTGTCCCAGCCGACGAGGTCCCCCATCTCGAGCGGCCCCATCGGGTGGTTGAGGCCGAGCTTGACGGCGGTGTCGATGTCGTCGGCCGAGGCGACCCCCTCCTCGAGCATCCGCATCGCCTCGTTGCCGATGAGCGCGTTGATCCGCGAGGTGGCAAAGCCCGGGAGGTCCTCGACGCGAACCGTCTCCTTGCCCATCGCGCGGGCGGCCTCCTCCGCGCGCTCCATCGTGTCGGGTGCGGTCTGCAGGCCCCGCACCAGTTCCAACAGACGCATCTTTGGGACCGGGTTGAAGAAGTGCATGCCGACCCCGCGGGCCGGGTCCGCCAGGCATGCGATGATCTCGGTGACCGACATCGCCGAGGTGTTGGTGGCCAGGACGGCATCCGGGGCGGCGTGCTGCTCGGCGTCGCGCAGCACCTGGTGCTTGACGTCCATGCGCTCGACGACGGCCTCGATCACGAGCGCGGCGTCGGTCGTCCCCTCGGTGAGGTCGGTGGTGGTCGACAGCAGCGTGCGGGCGCGCTCGGCCGCCTCCGCCGAGACCTTGCCGCGGTCGACCCCGGTCGCGAGGCTGCGGCCGATCCCCTGGAGGGCCTCGGCGAGCTGCCCGGCGGAGACGTCGACCAGCCGGGTCTCGGCACCCGCGGCGGCGGCGACCTCGGCGATGCCTCGACCCATCACGCCGGCGCCGACGATGGCAACGGGGCTGGGCAGGGTCACGCTCGGCTCCGTCC
>CAZSQF010000407.1:0-2480 GCA_964608935.1 uncultured Actinomycetota bacterium
CCTTGGCCACGACCTGGAGGGCGTCGATGTCGAGCCCGGAGTCGGTCTCGTCGAGCACGGCGATCTCGGGCTTGAGCAACGCCATCTGCAGGATCTCGAAGCGCTTCTTCTCGCCGCCCGAGAAGCCCTCGTTGATCGAGCGCTGCAGGAACGACTCGTCGACCTCGAGCTCGGCCATCTCGCCCTTGAGCCGCTGCATGAACTCGCGGACCGGCACCTCCTCGCCGGTGACCGCGTTCAGCGCGGTGCGCAGGAAGTTGGTGACCGACACGCCGGGCACCTCGACCGGGTACTGCATGGCGAGGAAGACGCCGAGCCGGGCCCGCTCGTCGGGTGTGAGCTGGGTCAGGTCGGTCCCCTTCCAGGTGATCGACCCGCCGGTCAGCTCATAGCCCGGGTGGCCGGCGATGGCGTAGGCGAGCGTCGACTTGCCGGACCCGTTGGGGCCCATCAGCGCAATCGTCGTGCCCTTGTCGAGGTCGAGGGTGACACCGTGCAGCAGCTCGGTGCCGTCCGCCTCGACGGTGAGTTCGCGGATCTCGAGGTCAGCCATGGTGGTGCGGTCTCTTTCGGTCTCGTCGTGGGTGTCGGTGGCTAGTGGTCCGGGAAAGGAGCATCGTTGGTCGGGGCCGCGACGTCGACCAACACGGTCTCGCCGTCGAGCTGCACCGGAAACGTCGGGATCGCCCGGGTCGCGGGCAGGGACGACGGCGAGCCGTCGTCGAGGTCGAAGGTGGAGCCGTGCAGGCTGCACTCGATGCCGTTGCCCCACACCAGGCCATCGGCCAGCGACCACTGCTGGTGGGAGCAGGTGTCGTGCACCGCCTTGACCGTGTCGCCGACGCGCACGAGGCAGACGGGAACGCCGTCCACCTCGACGCGGACGGGCTCGTCGGCGACGAGATCGGACAGCTGGGCGACCTTCTCGAACGCCATCAGACCTCCTCCCCGTCCGGGCCGGCGACGTCGGTGACCCCGAGTCGGTCGAGGTCGACAGCGGCGATCTCGGCCTCCATGTGCTCGAGCGCGCGCTCCTCGATGCCGGGCAGATCGATGCGGGTGAGCACCTCGCGGAAGAACCCGTGCACGATGAGGCGCAGGGCCTGCTCGCGCCGGATGCCGCGCGCCTCGAGGTAGAACAGGTGACGGGCGTCGATCTGGCCGGTGGCCGAGCCGTGGCCGGCGGTGACGTCGGCGCACTCGATCTCGAGGAACGGGGTCGCGTCGGCGCGCGCCCCTTCGGTCAGGATCAGGCTCTTGTTGTTCTCGTCGGTGACGGTCCCGACCGCGTCGCGGTGGATGTAGACGTTGCCCCGGAACACGGTGCGGCTCTTGCCCTGCAGCGCCCCCTTGAACAGCACGTCCGAGGTCGCACGCGGCGCGAGGTGGCGGATGTAGGGCTGGAGGTCGAACCACTGCCCCTCGTCGGCGAAGTAGATCCCGAGCGGGCGGACGTCGGCCCCCGAACCGAGCAGGTCACATTCGGGCCGCAGCCGCACGGTCGCACCGCCGACGGTCACCGTCAGGTGCTTGACGCTCGCGTCGCGATGGGCGGCCACCTTCTGCAACGACAGGTGCTGGACGTCGGGACCCCATTCCTGGAGCGAGGCGAGCCGTAGGCGTGACGCGTCGAACGCGATCACCTCGACGACCTCGTCGACCAGGGCGGGCGCGTCGAGGCCGACGCCGCCGGTGTGCTCGAGGTAGATGTCGGCGCTGGCGTGGTGGCCGATCACGGCGAGCACCCGTGGCAGGTGGGCGCCCGGACGGGTGACGTGCACGTGCACGCCGATCGGGGCGTCGAGCTCGACCTCGGGGGGGACGTAGACGAACGCGCCGGCGGTCCAGGCCGCGTCGTTGGCCGACACGGTGCGGTCCTCGTCGGCGCCGGTTCCGTCGCGGTTGGTGGTGGTCAGCGACCCGAGGTGGTCACGGACGAGCTCGGCGTGCTCCTCGGCTGCGGTGGCGAGGTCGGTCACGACCACGCCCTGGTCGGCCAGCGTCTGCGGCAGCGTGGTCTCGACCACTGCGCCGTCGACGACGCGGACCAGCGCCGCTGCACCGTCGAGCTGTTCCACGAGCGCCCGCGGGACGGCTGTGGTCGCGGCGGCCTGTGCCCTGGAGACCACCGGCACGTCGACGTCGAAGCGCCGGTCGAAGGGGGTGGAGCGCCAGTACTCGTCCTGGCGGCTGTCGGGCCAGCGTTGGTCGACGTAGCGCTTGAACGCCTCGAGACGCCGGTCGGTGAGCCACGCCGGCTCGCCGGCGTGGCTGCTGCCGGCCGTCAGCGCGTCCTCGGTGAGGGCGTCGAGGCCGACCTCGGCGCCCTCCGGCATGGTGCTCGTCATCCAACCGCGCCCTCCATCTCGAGCGCGATCAGACGGTTGAGCTCGACCGCGTACTCCATCGGCAGCTCGCGGGCAATCGGCTCGATGAAGCCCCGGACGATCATCGCGGTGGCCTCGTCCTCGTCGATACCG
>CAZSQF010000408.1:0-2465 GCA_964608935.1 uncultured Actinomycetota bacterium
ACGGCGAGGGCGCGGACATCGAGATCGAGGGCGACGGTCCGCCCGACCACGCCGGTCCGCCCGACCACGCCGGCCCGCCCGAGGACATCGGCACGCTCGAGGACGCGGGCCCACCCGAGGACGCCGGCCCGCCCGAGGGCGCCGGTCCGCCGGACAACGCCGGCCCGCCCTAGGCCGACCGGGGTCGCCGCCCGGCGGGTCACGACCGCACCCGCTCCATGAACAGCCACCGGTCCCAGTACTCCGGTGGGATCTCGCTCTGTTCGTACGGAGCGATCTCCACGAACCCCGCCGAGCGGTACAGGGCGTGCGCAGCGTCCATGAACCGGACGCTGTCGAGCCGAACCCGCCGGTAGCCCACGTCGTCAGCGCCCGCGAGCAGCCCCTCCAGCAGGCGGCGACCCACGCCGCCGCCCCGGGCGGCCGGGCTGACGAACATCCGCTTGATCTCGCCCACCTCGTCACCGATCGGCTGCAACGCACCGATGCCGACGTCGTCGGCGAGCAGCAGCCGCCCCCGGGGAGGCTGGAACGGTGTCAGGTCGGCGAGGTTGCGCTCCAGGATCTCGTCGATGGGAAAGCTGATCCCGTATCGCTGGCCCAGCTCGACGTTGACCCACGCCAGGTAGTCGCTCCACAGCGCGCGAACGACCGCCAGGTCCCGATCCGGGTCAGCCTGACGTACCCGCACGCGCGATCCTCACCGAGGTGACGCCCCACCGCCTCGTTGCGGGATCACTCTACTGCTCGGCCGCGGCCAGGCACAGGGGGCCGGGTCACGGGCCGGGTGCCAGCGCGGTCAGGGTGCGTTCGCCGGCCGGGTCGCCGGCCGTGGCGGGGACGATCGCGACCTCGTCGAGGCCGGCCTCGGCGTAGGTCTCCAGCCGCGCCGTGACACTCGCGAGGTCACCGACGAGCCCGACGACGCTCGCGGCGTCGGGCGGCAGGGCGGCCAGCAACGTGTCGGTCCCGGCGCCGTCGCGGGCCTTGGCGACGGCATCCTCGAACCCGGCCGCGACGAACATCTCGGCGTAGCCGCGCACGGTGAGGTAGCCCACCAGGCTCCGTCGCAGCTGGTCGGACGAGGCCGGGTCGGGGTCCACCGCCGTGGGCAGCCACGCCGCCAGGCGCGGCGGCCGTCGGCCGACCGCCTGCGCGGCGGCATCCAGCTTGGCTCTCAGCTCACCCACCTGTTCGGGCGAGACCACGTCGAGCAGCATCCGATCGGCGTGCTCGGCCGCGACGGCGATGGCCCGGTCACCGAAGGCCGCCACGGTCAGCGGGCCCGTGGGCGGCGCCAACCGGCGCCGAAACCCGGGACCGACCTCTCCGCCGGACTCCCCCCGCCCGCCGACGAGCGGCCGGATCGCCGCCGCGCTGTCCCGCAGGAGGGTGGCGGCGCCGGCCCGTGACCGACCGTGCACTCCCTCGACGACCCGCGTGCTGGCCGTGCCGAGCGCGACGCCGATGCGGTGGCCGGTCAGCGCCTCGGCACCGGCGGCCCCACGCACGATGGTGACCGGGTCGCGAACCGACACCGGCAGCGGTCCGACCGTGATCGCGATGCGGTCGGTGGCCAGCCCGATTGCGGTGGCCAGCACGAAGGCGTCCCACGTGGGCCCTTCGCCCAGCCACACCTCGCCGTAGCCGAGCCGATCCGCGAGCGACGCGACCGCGAGGGCTTCGTCGGGTGGCTGGCCGTCCTCTCGAGCCGCCGCAACCACGCTGATGTCCATCCGCGCTCCGGCGTCGGGGTCCTGACCCAGGTGCAACCGCTCTGCGCGCCCGTCTGTTCCCTGTCCCGGCCGGGTGCGGGTAGCCACAGCCACGTCGGCGGGTACCCGGATGGAGCCCGACGCAGACGCTCCGTAGCGTCCGGGACGACGTCGAGGGAACGGATGCCGAACGTGGTCGGTCGCCGCGCGTACGACCTCATGTACCGCTGGTGGGCGCCTTGGGACGCCGTGGGTGTGCGCACGGAGCTGCGCCAGCTTCTCGACAGCGGCCAGGTCGACGCGGCATCCCATCCCCGGGCCATCGACCTCGGCTGCGGCACCGGCGCGAATGTGGTGCACCTCGCCGAGCGGGGCTTCGACCCCACCGGTGTGGACTTCTCCCCGGTCGCGCTCGCAAAGGCCCGCGACCGAGCCGCCGAACCGGGCGTCGGCAGCCGCTGTCGGTTCATCGAGGCCGATCTCACCTCGGACACGGTCCCGGGCATCGACGGTCCCTTCGACCTGCTCCTCGACTTCGGCTCCATCGACGACCTGGCTCCCGCCGCGCGGCCGGCGGCGGCACGGCTCGTGGAACAGCTGTCACACCCCGGATCGCGCTTCTTGTTCTGGTGCTTCTACGGGCGCCGGAAGGACCTGCCCCAGATCAGCTTCCACGGCCCGTCGAAGCTCGCACCCGGCATCGAGCCGGGCGAGGAGACTGCCCTGTTCGGGGCCGCGTTCGAGATCGAG
>CAZSQF010000409.1:0-2453 GCA_964608935.1 uncultured Actinomycetota bacterium
CGGGGTCCATGGTCGTGTCCCACAGCTGCTCGGGGTCCATCTCGCCGAGCCCCTTGAAGCGCTGGATCTCGGGCTCACCGTCGGGCAGGTCCACGACCATCGCGTCTCGCTCGGCGTCCGAGAACGCATACCCCACCCACTTCTTCCGCTTCTTGTGCTTGACCTGGTACAGCGGCGGCTGGGCCAGGTAGACGAACCCCGCCTCGATCAGCGGCCTCATGTGGCGATACAGGAACGTCAGCAGCAACGTGCGGATGTGGGCGCCGTCGACGTCGGCGTCGGCCATGAGGATCAGCTTGTGGTAGCGGCACTTCGCCAGGTTGAAGTCGTCGGCGAACCCGGTCCCCATGGCTGTCAGCAGCGCCTGGATCTCGGTGTTGGCCAGGACCTTGGGCAGGCGCGCCTTCTCGACGTTGATGATCTTGCCGCGGATCGGCAGGATCGCCTGGGTGCGCGGGTCCCGCGCCTGCTTGGCAGAACCGCCCGCCGAGTCGCCCTCGACGATGAACAACTCGGACTCGGCCGGATCCTTGGACTGGCAGTCGGCCAGCTTGCCGGGCAGCGAGGTCGAGTCGAGCAGTGACTTGCGGCGGGTGAGGTCGCGGGCCTTGCGCGCGGCGATCCGCGCCTGCGCCTCGGACTCGGCCTTGGCGACGATGGCCTTGCCCTCGCTGGGGTGCTCCTCGAGCCACGTGGCGAGGTGGTCGTTGGTGACCTTCTGCACGAAGCTCTTCGTCTCGGTGTTGCCGAGCTTGGTCTTGGTCTGGCCCTCGAACTGGGGGTCGCCGAGCTTGACCGAGATGATGGCGATCAGTCCCGAGCGCAGGTCGTCGCCGGTCAGGGCGTCGACCTCCTTGGACCGCAGCAGGTTCTTGTCCCGTGCCCACCGGTTGATCGTGGAGGTGACCGCCGCGCGGAAGCCCTCCTCGTGGAAGCCGCCCTCGTGGGTGTTGATCGTGTTGGCAAACGACAGGATCGAGTCGTGGAAGTCGCCGACCCACTGCAGCACCACCTCGACCGACTGCGCGCCGTTGTCGGCCATCTCCTCGACCTCGTAGTGGATCGGGTCGTGCAGGCCATCGACCTTCTTGGCGGACCGCAGGTGGTCGACGAAGTCCTTGAGCCCCCCCGGCGCGTGGAAGCTCCACTCCCGTTGGCGCTCCTCGGGCTGGTCCAGCCGCTCGTCGACCAGGTCGATCCTGAGCCCCGCCGTGAGGAAGGCGGTGTCGCGCAGCCGGCGGGTGATGGTCTCGACGTCGAAGTCGAGCGTGTCGAAGACCTGCGGGTCAGGGTGGAAGGTGATCGTGGTACCCGTGTCCTCGGCGTCGCCGACCTGGGCGACGGGTCCATCCGGGACACCCCGGACGTAGGTCTGCCGGTACAGGGCGCCGTCGCGGCGCACCTCGGCGACGAGCCGATCGGACAGGGCGTTGACGACCGACACGCCGACCCCGTGCAGCCCGCCCGAGACGGCGTAGGCCTGGTTGTCGAACTTGCCGCCGGCGTGGAGGACTGTCATCACGACCTCGAGCGCGGACCGCTTCTCCTTGACGTGTTCGTCGACCGGGATGCCGGAACCGTCGTCGCTGATCCGCACGCTGCCGTCCTCGGCCAGCGTGACGGTGATCAGCGAGCAGCGGCCCGCCAGCGCCTCGTCGACCGAGTTGTCGACGACCTCCCAGATCAGGTGGTGGAGGCCCCGCGGACCCGTCGATCCGATGTACATGCCGGGCCGCTTGCGGACGGCTTCGAGGCCCTCGAGCACCGTGATGTTGGCAGCGCTGTAACTGCCGATCTTGCCCGTTTCAGCCACGAAAAACCTGACATTGAATGGTCCGCGGAGGTGGTCCCCAGTCTAGTCGCGCAGGCCCCCTGTCCCGGACCACCTGGACCGCCTGTGGAAGGCCCGCGCAGGTGCCCCGACGAGTGCCTCGTCGCGGGCCTCCGACAGCCGTTGCCGAGCCCCGGTGAAGACGTCGTGGGCTACTCCTCGAGCTCTTCGATGGTCGCCGGCCAGTCCTCCTTGAGCAGCCGCGACAGGCTCCGGTCGGCCAGCACCTTGCCGCCGGTCTGGCAACGCGGGCAGTAGTTGGTCTCGTTGTCCGCGTACCGGATCCGTTGGATCTGTGTCCCACACACGGGGCACGGCTCGCCGAACTTGCCGTGCGCGGCGAAGTCCTTGCGGAACGCGGTGACCTCCTCGGGGAACCCGTCACCGGTCTCCTCACGCAGGCGTTGCACCCACTCGGTCAGCACCCGCTGGGTCGAGGTGCGGAGCCGGGCCAGCTCGTCGTTGTCGAGCTGCCGGGACCGCTTGACCGGCGACAGCCCGGCGGCGTGGAGGATCTCGTCGCTGAAGGCGTTGCCGATCCCGCTCAGCCGCCGCTGATCGGTCAGGGCGCGCTTGAGCGTGCGGTTCTCCTCGGTGAGCGCCGCGGTGAAGGCCGCCAGGT
>CAZSQF010000410.1:0-2444 GCA_964608935.1 uncultured Actinomycetota bacterium
GACCAACATGAACGTCAACGAGGTCGTCGCCAACCGCGCCAAGCAGCTGCTCGGCGAGGACCTGGCGTCGGCGCGTGTGCACCCCAACGACCACGTCAACGCGTCCCAGTCGTCGAACGACACCTTCCCGACCTCGGTCCACGTCGCCGTCGCGCGGGTCGCCAGCGACGACCTCGTGCCGGCGCTGGGGCACCTCACCGAAGCGCTGCGGGCCAAGGCCGACGAGTGGGTCGACGTGGTGAAGTCCGGCCGCACCCACCTGATGGACGCGACCCCGGTCACGCTCGGGCAGGAGTTCGGCGGGTACGCCCGCCAGATCGAGCTCGGCATCACCCGGGTGGAGCGGGCCCTGGACGCGGTGTACGAGCTCGCGCTCGGTGGCACAGCGGTCGGCACCGGGCTCAACTGCCCCCCCGCCTTCGTCGACCGGGTCATCGGGCTGATCGCCGACCGGACCGGCCTGCCGTTCCGCGAGGCCGATGACCACTTCGAGGCCCAGGGGGCTCGCGACGCGCTGGTCGAGATGTCCGGGGCGCTCAAGACCGTCGCGGTCAGCCTCCTCAAGATCGCCAACGACGTCCGCTGGCTCGCGTCGGGGCCGCGGACCGGGTTGTACGAGCTCCAGCTGCCCGAGATCCAGCCCGGTTCGTCGATCATGCCGGGCAAGGTCAACCCGGTGATCCCCGAATCGGTCCGGCAGGTCGCCGGCCAGGTCATCGGCAACGACGCGGCGGTCACGGTCGGGGGGCTGTCCGGCGAGCTCGAGCTCAACGTCATGATCCCGCTGATGGCGCGCAACGTGATCGAGTCCGAGAAGCTGCTCGCGAGCGTGTCCCGGCTGTTCGTGGACAAGTGCCTCGCCGACGCGCAGGCCACCGACCGGGGCCCCGCGCTGGTCGAGCACAGCCTGATGCAGGTCACCGCACTGGTCCCGGAGGTCGGCTACGAACGGGCGGCAGAGCTCGCCAAGCGTGCCTTCAAGGAGGGCAAGACGCTGCGCGAGGTCGCGCTGGAGGACGGCATCGACGCGGCCGTCCTCGACCGCACCCTCGACTACAAGCGCATGACCGAGGGCGGCATTCTCTAGGCGCGCCCAGCGCCGGCGGCGCAGTGGGTGGCTAGTCATTTCGGGCTGTTTGTGGCGGCTGCCCGCCATCGTGGGGTGGACGGGCTCAACCCGCGCCCCCGCACGGCCGATGCTGAAAGTGGGGCACGGCGTATCAACACGAATGGCCGTGCGGACACAGGCGCATGATCGAAATGACGAGCGACGCCTTCACCGCCCGGCTGGGGAACCTGCTCCGGGCCCAACGGCGCGAGTCCCGGACCACGCTGCGCCACATCGCGCGGGCCTCGGGCGGCCGCTTCACCAAGTCGCAGCTGCGGGCGGCCGAAGCGGGAACGCTGCCGCTCGAGGGTGTCGACGTCGGGGCGATGGCTGCCCTCTACGGCGCGGACATCGACCAGATCCTGCCAGATCGGCTGCCGCTCACGGTCGACCTCGATACGGGGCTGATCATGACGGGGGGCGTTCGTGCGACGTTCGTGCCCGGCGACGAACAGTCGCTGTTCATGTCGTACCTGCGCCTGGTCCGCGACCTGCGGGGGGAGCTGAAGGAACCGACCGTGGCGCTGCGCCGTCACGACATCGAGACGCTGAGCGAGCAGCTCCGGCTCGACGGCGCCGTGGTCGTCGAACGCCTCGGTGAGGTCATGGGGGCGACCGTCACCCAGCGTCGTGCGATGTCGACGCTGTTCCTCGCCGGCGCCGCCATCGTGGTCCTGACGACGGGCGCCGTCGCCATGAGCAACCCCCCGGCCAAGACCGGCCCCGGCGCCGACGGTGGTAGCAGCACGGTGGCGACCGCACCCGCCGAGCTGGGTCCGATTCCGCTGGAGAGCGCCGACGGGGACACGAACGGTGAGGATGATGACTCGACCCCGGACACCGGGGGCGACCCGGAGCCCGTTAGCGCGTCGAACGACACGGCGGAGGCCGTCCAGACCGATGACGTCCCGCCGCCGACGCCGACATCCGGCTCCACGGGCGACGACGAGCCCGCAACCTCCGACGCGCCCGACGAGCCCGCAACCTCCGACGCGCCCGACGAGTCCGCAACCGCCGACCAGCCCGGCGACGACAGCACCGGCAGCGGCGGCAGCACCGGCAGCGGCGGCAGCACCGGCAGCGGCGGCAGCACCGGCAGCACCGGCGGAACGAACGGTGGTGGGGGTGACACCAGCGGCGGTAGCAGCGACCCCGGCGTGAGCAACGACCCGCCGGCCGACGACCCACCGTCCGACGACCCGCCATCCGACGACCCGCCATCCGACGACCCACCAGCCGACGACCCGCCCAGCGACGACCCGCCATCCGACGACCCGCCGTCCGACGACCCACCAGCCGACGACCCACCAGCCGACGACCCACCAGCCGACGACCC
>CAZSQF010000411.1:0-2429 GCA_964608935.1 uncultured Actinomycetota bacterium
ACGACGACTACGCGATCTGGTGGTGGAACGACAACGCCCCGTCCCAGACCAGCGACAGTTCCAGCGGCCGGGGCTCGTTCTGCTACCTCGACCGCGGCGGGCGGTTCACCGCCGAGTCGTTCCCCGCCGACGCTGAAAGCCGCCTGTTCAGCCCATCGGAGCCGTGCCGCTGAGGCGGCCGGGACGCCTTCGCCGGTACTGACCTGACCGGGCAGGGACGGCGATGACGATGGTTGAAGCTGGCACCGACCAGCCAGATACGGCCGTGTCCTTAGATAACAGATAGAACTGTTGATATATTAACCTCCATCTACACAGCGTGGAGTGTGAGGGGATGATGACTGGGAAGCTGCGCCAGGACAGCCGCGAGGCGTTGGCCTACGCGCGGGCCGGTGACGACGAAGAGGTGACGGTGCTGCTGGCCGTGGATCCTGACCGGCAGCGGCTGGTCGCGGAGGAGGTCGAACTGCTGCGGGGGTCAATGGTCCGCCAGCTGGAGGAGATCGGTTATCTGCGCGCCCGGGTCCCGACCGGGACCGTCGAGCAGCTGGCCGCACACCCCGCGGTCGAGACCGCGTCGATCATGTTCACCGCGGGTATCGCTCCGGCCAAGGTCGAGACAGCACAACCCTCAGCCGCCACGCCGGACCGGCCCGGTCACGGCGCGCCTCACGCGGGTCGATTCACGGCGCAAGGCGGTCAGCACCTGGAGCCGGGTAGCCCACGTCGAGTCGGGCTGCTGGCCGACCCATTCGACCCGCCGTACTCGCCGCTGCCGGACCTGGCCGCCGAGGCCTTCCGAATGGAGAACCCGACCTTCGACGGCCGTGGGGTGACGGTGGCGCTGATCGACGGGTTCCTCGATCAGCTGCTGCCGGAGTTCCAGACCGCGACGGAGCTGAACGGCGGCACGGTCCGCAAGGTGCTCGACGCGATCAGCCCGCTGGATCCCGAGATCGACGGCGGTCCGGAGTGGATCACCAAGTGGGAGCCGGTCACCGCCACCGACGGCACGTTCAGCATTGGCGAGGACAGCTACGTGGCACCCCGGGATGGCGAGTTCCTGCTCGGTTTCCTGGACGAAAGCAAGATGTACTTCCGGCAGCGAGACCTCACCTGCGATGGCAACCCCCCAGGGTCCAGCCCCCTGTACGCGGTGCTGTGGGACCGGCCCGCGAACGTCGTCTGGGTGGACACTGACCAGGACCACAGTTTCGCGGATTCGGCGCCGCTGGCCGACTTCCGTGACAGCGGAGACATGGGCGTGTTCGGTACCGCGGACCCGGCCGCTCCGGTCCGTGAATCCATCATGTTTACCGTCCAGACACGGGCCGACCGGGAGGCGGTGGCGATCCACACGGGGACCGGGGCGCACGCCACGATGGTCGCCGGGGCGACGTTCGGGAGCCGGGGCGAGGGGGGTCGGTACGACGGGATCGCGCCGGGTGCCCAGATCGTCTCGGTCACGCCGAACCCGGCCAACGGCCGGACCAGCGCAGGGACCTACGTCGAGGCGCTGTACACCGCGATGAGCGATCCGCGGGTCGACCTGGTGGTGTGGGAGCCACACTCCGGTGTCGCTGGCCGCTACCTGCCCACCGACGCCGGAGCGATCACCAGCGTGATCGCCCGACGGCTGGTCGAGCGATACCGCAAGCCGCTGTTCGTCGCGGCGGGCAACTCCGCGCATCTGAACCAGGTCGGCGACGAGGCGGCTGGAGACATGGTCTTCGGCATCGGCGGCTACCAGTCGGGAGACTGCTACCGGATCAACGATGGCATCCTGCTGCCCGAGCGGGACAACCTGCACTCGGCGTCCTCGCACGGCCCAGCCGGCGACGGCGGGCTGGTGCCGATGGTGCTCGCGCCGTCCAACCTGCTGTCGAGCGCGGTCGGTCACGCCCCCGAGCAGATGGGCGTGCATCGGTTCCCGACCGGCTACAGCACGGCGGGCGGTACCTCGACGGCCACGCCGTCCGCGGCGGCCGCCGCCACGTTGCTGATCTCCGCGGCCAAGCAGGCCGGGATCGACTGGGACACGCCGCGGCTGCGGCACGCACTGTGCGCGACGGCGCGGTTCCTGCCCGGCATCCCGGCACACGCCCAGGGGCACGGGCTGATCCAGGTCGACGCCGCCTGGCAGGCGCTGCGCGCCATGCACGACGCCGACGTTGCCCCGGCCCGGCTGGAGACCAGGGCCCCGGTCCGGACCGTGGTCAGCGGCCGGCTGCGGGAACCGCATCGTGGGCGCGGGCTGTACGAGCGGGAGGGCTGGTCGGCCGGCGACCGGGGCACCCGCACTGTCACCATCACCAGGCGCGGCGGCCCCGCCGAAGCCGTCGAGTACACGGCATCATTGCTTGGCGACACGGACACCTTCACCGCGCGCAGCGACCACGACGGCGACATCGAGGCCTTCCCCCTCTGGG
>CAZSQF010000412.1:0-2411 GCA_964608935.1 uncultured Actinomycetota bacterium
AGCAGGTCGTTGCCGGAGATGTCGGCCTTGTTCCCGACCGAGATGAAGGTCGAGATCCCGAGCCCGAGCTGGTGGACGTGCTCGAGCACCGCCAGGCCGAGCGCGCCCGACTGCGACGACATCGACACGCGCCCGGCGGCCGGGAACGTGGTCGAGAAGGTGCCGTTCATGCGCACGTCGTCGTTGCCGTTGAGCAGCCCCATGCAGTTGGGCCCGACGATCCGCAGTCCGTGGGCGTGAGCCCGCTCCATCAGGTCGTCCTGGAGCTTGACGCCGTCGTCGTCGACCTCGGCGAAGCCGGCGGAGACGACGCACACGGCCCGGACACCGAGCTCGCCGGCCGCGTCGATGACGTCGTTCACGAGCTGGCTCGGGACGCACACGATGACGAGGTCGGGCACCTCGGGGCAGTCCGCCAGCGAGGGGTAGGCGGCGACGCCTTGCACGTACGGCGCGTTCGGGTTGACCGGGTAGAGCACCCCGCCGAAGCCGCCGTGGAGGATGTTGGAGAACACCAGCCCGCCGATGGCCAGCTTGTTGCGCGACGCGCCGACGACCGCCACCCGCTCGGGCCGGAAGAACCGGCGCAGCGCCGCCTCGGCCGCTTCGCGCTCGGACTCGGCGACCACGTCGAGGAAGCGGTCGGTGATCGACACCTCGAGGTCGCTGTGCACGACCCCGGCACCGCGGTCCGACTGGTACTCGAGCCCGAGCTCGCGCACGAGGTTCAGCATGCGCACGTTGTCGGCAAGGATGTCCCCCGACAGCTGGGTGATGCCCGAGTCCGCGGCCGCGATCGCGAGCTGGCGCACCAGCGTCGTGCCGATGCCCCGCCCCTGGTGGCCGTCCTCGACGAGGGCGGCGAACTCGGCACTGTCGGGCCGGTCGGGGTCGCGCTCCCACCGTGCGACGCCGACGATCCGTTCCCGCTCGCCCCGGCCGAAGGTCGCCACGAGCGCGAACTGACCCGTCGGGTCGAGGTCGGTGAACCGGTCGACGTTGGACTCGTCGAGGTTGAACGGGCCCATGAACCGCAGCCGGCGCGACTCCGCCGAGGTCCGCGCCCACATGGCGAGCAGCCGGTCGCGGTCGTCGGGGCGGATGGGTCGGATCTGGACCGTCGTCCCATCGGGGAGGACGTGGTCGTGCCGCTGGTCCATCGGGGCGTCTCTCGTCGGCTCGGCAGGGCGGGAGCTCGGGCGCGTGTCATCCTGGTCGGTCGGCGCTCACCGCGCCACTGCCGGACGGTGGCGGCGGCCGGGACCAGGTGCCCCTTGTCGTGGGCCGGTTGACCGTGCAGCATCGCAGTGTGCAGGACAAGGAGGTGGCGTGTCCGACGTCGACCCGCTCCAGGCGGCCGCGGAGGCCCAGCTCGACCGGCTCGATCGGATGAGCGAGCGTGACGAGCTCGACGACCTCGAGGACCTCGACGCCGAGGCGCGGGCGAACCGCGACGACGCGGGCGAGGCAGCGCGGACGGATCAGGCCCTCGACGAGGACGAGTACGGCATCCACGTCGACGACCCCGACACCGACCTGCTCGACGACGACCTCGACAGCGGGCTGCGCGACGACGTCGAGGCGGATGCGCTCGACGTCATCGCGGAGGTGTTCAACGCCCGCGACCTCGAGGGCCTGGTCGAGGTGATGGCCCCCGACGGCGAGGTGCCGGGGCTGCTCGGCTACGAGCGCGACAACCTGCCGGACGCGGTCGAGGACCTGTGGACGCGGCGGCCGACCGTGGTGCTCACGCGCGGGCGGGCCGAGGTCGAGCACGTCGGGGTGCTGTGGGAGCACGACGGCACCGAATGGTGGCCCGTGGCGGTCGTGCACGTCGACGATGTCCGTGACGGGCGCGTCGGGGTGCTCGAGTTCAGCGACGACGCGGCGTTGCTCGAGCGGGTCGAGGCCGACCCACCCGACGACGAGCTCGACGAGGGCGCACGCTGGGCCGAGTGGGACGAGGGCTCCGAGAGCGGCTGACGAACCGGCCGTGCCCGCGGCGCCGGCCTATGATGCGTGCAGTTCGCCTATGCAGTCGAGGGGGATGCCACCGTGGTGCGGGTGGTGTCCGTCCATTCCTTCCGGGGCGGGACGGGCAAGTCGAATCTCACGGCGAACGTCGCGGTGCAGCTCGGCCAGCGCGGCCTCCACGTCGGTGTCATCGACACCGACATCCAGTCCCCGGGCATCCACGTGGTGTTCGGACTGGCCGGTGCGTCCATCGACGCGTCCCTCAACGACTTCCTGTTCGGTGTCCGCACCATCGCCGAGGTCGCCCACGACGTGACCCCGGACGGCGTCGACGGCGCGATCCACCTGATCCCGTCCAGCGTCCAACCGGGCGAGATCACGCGGGTCCTTCGGGACGGCTATGAGCCCAGCAGCTGGTCCAGGGGCTACGCAGCTTC
>CAZSQF010000413.1:0-2411 GCA_964608935.1 uncultured Actinomycetota bacterium
CGGTAACGGCGGTTCAAATCCGCTCGGGGGTACGTTCGTTGCCAGCGCAATCTGTGTCAGAGGCTCCCGGTCGTAGCGGCCGGGAGCCTCTGCCGTGTGGGGCGGCTCCAACTGGCTGCCCTCGACGACATCGTGGAGGGCGCCCTGCGCCGAGCCTGTCCGGCGGGCAGCACCAGCGGTCGGCTGACGCGGACTGCGCGGCCGGTCACCCCTCGAAGCGTGGGTGAAGATCGTCGGAGCGGGTGCACATCGTCGCAGAATCCTGACGGGCCGCACCCGCTGCGACGGTTGTCACCCACTGCGGACGGTCAGCCGCGGCGGACCTCGACGGCGTCGAGGTCGTCGTGCGGCGCCGCGACCAGCGCATGGCCGAAGCGGTCGACCTCGCAGGCCAGGGCCAGATCGGCCGGAGGGGCCCAGTCCGGGCCGTCCGGGGCGAATACCCGGCCGGCGTCGGATGCCGGCACCCGCGCGGTGTACGCCGCGGGGTCGGGGTCGTGGCCGGCCAGTCGGGCCGCGATCAGCTCGGCACAGGCGAGGTCCTCGTCGCCGTCGCGCCCCAGGGAGGCACCGGTCACCACGAACGTGACCCGGTCCGGGGCGGCCGCCCGCAGGGCCCCGACCGTGGCGCCAGCGATCACGAACGACGCCGGGAGCAGCAGCGCACTGCCGGTGCAGCGGACCAGTCCCTGAGTGCCGGCGGACGTGCGATGGATCAGCGTCCGGCCCGTGAGGTCGTGGTCGGCGAGCTGGGACGGCGAGTTGCCGAGGTCGAAGCCCGGCGGTGGGTAGCCGTCCTGCTCGCCGGCGACGAGCGCGTCGGGCAGATGCCGGTCGCGCAGCGCCAGCGCGCCGGCCCGGTCGGCGACCGCGAGGACGCGCGCCGCACCCTGGTGGTAGGCCCACGGCACGGTGGTGAACGCGCGCAGCACGTCGATCACGACGACGGCGCCGTCGGGCTCGGCTCCGTCGAGGTCGACGAAGCGCGTTGCGACGCTCATCCGCGGAGGAACCGGACGAGCCGGGCGTGGGCGTCGACCATGGCATCGACCGGGACGTACTCGCCGCGCTGATGCGCCTGCGCGGTCAGCCCCGGGCCGTAGTTGAGCGCGGGGATGCCGACCTCGGCGAACCGCGCGACGTCGGTCCACGCCTGCTTGCCCGTGACCGGGGCCTCGACCGTGTCGACGAACGTACGGACGATCGGCTCGTCGAGCCGTGGCGGTGCGTGCGGCACCCGGTCGACGATGTCGACCTCGGCGCGGTCGCCGACGCGCTCACGCAGCTCCGCCTCCGCCGCATCGAGATCGCGCGACGGGGCGAACCGCAGGTTCAGGTTCACCGTGAAGGTGCCGGGGATGATGTTGCGGACCGGGAACACGTTGGGGCGTGGCCCAGGACCGAGTCCCTCGGTCCAGGCCTGGGTAGCCGACCACACGTCGCGGTAGGGGATCCCGTCGACCTCGACGTGGGCGAGGTGGTCGCGGTCGAGCTCGGCGAGGAACTCGCCCGCGAGCGTGAGGGCGTTGCGGCCGTGCCACGGGCGGGCGGAGTGGGCCTGCTGCCCGCGGAACGTGACGAGCGCGTGCAGGCCGCCGAGGCATCCGAGCTGCACCTCACCGTCCGTCGGTTCGAGCACGACCGCGAGCGACGCGTCGCGCAGCCAGCTCGCCTCGGCCAGCACGTCCCGCAGCTCGTTCGAATCGGCCGAGCCCTCCTCGCCGGCGTAGAGCACCAGTGCGAGGTCGTACGGCGACGCCTGTCGCAGCCGGTGGTCCTCGTAGGCGGCCATCGCGATCACGTTGCCGGCCTTCATGTCCGACGTCCCCCGCCCGACCACGACCTCGCCGTCGGCGCGCCCGTCCACCCGCACCTCGAGGTCGTCCTCCGTCGGCGGCACCACGTCGAGGTGCCCGACGAGCAGGACCTGGGGGCGGTCGCCGGCGGGTGCGCCGACCACGACGCTGTGGCCGACGCGCAGCACCTGCTCGCCCAGCTCGGTGTACCGGGCTGCGACGGCGTCGGCGATCGGGCCCTCGTCACCGGTCGTGCACACAAAGCCGCAGTGCTCGAGGAGCCGATCGACGAGGTCGGCGCGCACGTCGGTCGTCGGGGTCGTCACGGACGCCGCCTGTCAGTCGTTTGCGTGCAGGGCGGCGTTCAGGCCACCCCAGTCGGCGGTGCCGCCCTCGCGGGCGAGGGCCACGACCTGTCCCGTCTGCGAGTCGCGACGGAACAGCAGCCCGTCGCGCCCCGACAGCTCCGCGGCCTTGACCACGCTGCCGTCCGGCAGGGCCACCTTCGTGCCCGCCGTGACGTACAGCCCGGCCTCGACCACGCAGTCGTCGCCGAGCGAGATCCCGATGCCGGCGTTGGCGCCGACGAGGCAGCGCTCCCCGACCCGGATGACC
>CAZSQF010000414.1:0-2406 GCA_964608935.1 uncultured Actinomycetota bacterium
CTGACGACGGCCGCGCCCCACATCCGCCGATAGGCGGGCACGGCCAGGGGCGCCAGCGTCGGCACGGGCACGTCCCGATCCGGCCGGTCGGGCGCGGCCTCGGGTGTGGACGCTGTGGGTGGATCGGTGGCCACGCCACCTCGGAGGAGACGAGTCGGTTGGCAAGAGGAGGGTGATCGTTCTCAGCGGGCGATGGTAGGCGGCCGCGGTGGCAACCTCAGCCCCGTGCACTGACGATCGCCGCCACCACCCCGAGCACGATGAGGACCACCAGCACAAGACGGAAGTTGCTCACCAGCCACGCGATCGGGCCGGTCCGCCCGGTCACACCTGGCGTACTCGCCCAAGTCGCGGCGCAGGTACGAGCGGAACGTCTCGTCACGCTGGGGACGCATCCTCGCTCCGCTGGTTGGACCACGGCAGTATTCCAGACCGCCGCGCCTGAACAGGGCCTGCCGACCCCGTGGTCCGCAGTGATCCAGGCGAGTGGGGGGCGGCGCCCGGGGAGTCCTCCCTGAGCGGTTTTGCGTGGTGTTTGCATAGGGTTCTGACCGCTCAGCGAGGGACGGGGTGGGGAGACGATGGGCACGACAACCTGACGGCCGAGACGTACCACCGGGCACCTGGTTCGCCCTACCGCTGGAGGACGGTCGATGGGCGATCGGGCTCGTGGCCCGCTCATCGCCAGGCTTCAGCATGGGACTGCTGTATGCGTTCGGACCGGCTCGTGACACCCAACCTGGAGCAGCGGAGGCCAGCGGACTGACTGCCACGGACGGGTCGCACGTCGGACAATCTCGAGTCACCTCCATCGCGGACGGACGCTGGCCCCTCATCCATGTGGACGCGCAGTTTGATCCTGACGAGTGGCCCACCCTCCGGGTCGTTCGACGCGCGCTCGGCGCCAATCGCCTATTCGAACTGGAGTGGGTCGACGGGAACCAACTCAGCCACCCCTTGGGCAAGGTCTCTGACGAGGAGGCAGCCGAGGAGGCAGCCGAGTATCCGCCCGATGCCTGGCATGGCCCCGAGGGATACATGATCGCCGTGTCAGAACGGCTTGACGCACGCCAGCCCCCGTCGCAGCGCGCCACCCACGAACCACCGCCGGCCAGCCTGTTCCACGAGGACGACGCAGCAGACTGGCTGGCTGACGAACTTCTCGACGCGGACACGCTCCAACCCGTCCATGCCATGCTGACCTCCGGTACCCGGATGCAACAGCCGCTGGGGATCGCGATCGAACTTCGGGCCTGGCCGCAGCCGAGGTCGTCGCAGCCGCCGCCGGCCAACCGGCCGATCCACCCGACCCCGACATCGCCGACTGGCTCGAACGCGTCGCTCCCACGGTCGGCGGCGATATCGTCCAGCGCGCCCGGGACGCGGTCGCGCGGGTGCTCGACCCATCCGGAGACCTCGCCGACGCCATTACCGAGGACACCACCCTCCGTGCCCTTGTCGAGGACCTTCAAGCCCGCCTTGAAAGCGCGTGACCACCGGGCGCACGAGGTGGGCAACGGCGACTCCTGCGCGCCCCGTCGCCTCGCGGGAGCCACGGGGGTAGCAATGCGAGGCGATCGCACGTGCTCGTGATCGCGGTGCGTGGCGGAGGGTGAGGGATTTGAACCCTCGAGAGCCTTGCGACTCAACACGGATTCCAGGAGCACGACCTCGTACCGCACGGTGACGCCCGATGCTGCAATGTGCCGTTGACCTGCGAAAACACAACCGTGTTGTTCATCGCGTGATCGCCGTCGCCACCGTGTGCCCCAGATTCTGTGACCAATCTGTGACCAACGACAGCGTTCGGTGGCACCACCCGGGCGATTTCTGGGAGCGCACACGGTGCGAGAGTGGCCGGGGCACGCGGGTGACCTGTGCGCCCTGTGCGCCCCGACCGCCCGCCCCGGTCGGGCCGGTCAAGCCTCGAAGGTGCCGAGGTCGTCGGCGGTGATGCCTAGCTCCGGAAGCACGGGCGTCAGGGCCTGGTCGACGACCTTGCCCGCGTCCTCGGAGGGTGCGGCGTCGAGGGAGAGCGCGCCCTCGATGGTGGCGGCCGCGTCCGTGTCGACGTCGGCGACGAATGGCGCGAGTACCCGCCAGAAGGCCCAGCCCTCGGCCTGGTGCACGCGGGCGGGCTCGTCGTCACCGTCGGCCAGGTCTGCTGCGAGCACGTGCGCGTACTTGATCGTGGCCTGTGCGTAAGTCGTCAGCACCTGGCGCTGGATCTCGGCGTCTGCCTCGGCGTACGCCGCGGTATCACCCTCGAGGGCGGCGTCGCGGGCCTGCTCGAAGGCCGCGAGGAGCGCATCGTTGACGGCGGTGCCGGTGCCGAAGTCCTCGCCCCGCTTGTCCGCCGTGGCGTACGCGGCGCAGCCGGGCTCGGCACCGTGGTAGAAGGCCCAG
>CAZSQF010000415.1:0-2405 GCA_964608935.1 uncultured Actinomycetota bacterium
ATGATGATTTGCTAATTATGGGTTCTGCTACCGGAGAAGGCTATGATGCGGCTCCCGGACACATAAGGGCTTATGATGTGAGAACAGGTGAAATCAGATGGACCTTCCACACCATTCCACAGCCGGGTGAGCCGGGTGCGGAAACCTGGGAAAATATGAGTGAAGAGCAGCTAAGAACCCAGGGTGGTGCCAATAACTGGACGGGAATGGCTTTGGACAAGGATAGGGGAATTGTATATATCCCCTTAGGTTCAGCAACATATGATTTTTACGGAGGGAATCGTCCCGGTGAAAATTTGTATGGAAATTCTCTATTAGCACTTGATGCGGGTACGGGTGAATATGTATGGCATTATCAAACAATACATCATGATCTATGGGATTATGATCTTCCGGCCCCTCCCAATCTGTTAACAGTTGAAGTAGACGGAGAAAGTATAGATGCGGTAGCACAGGTTACAAAGCACGGATTTACATTTATTTTCAACAGGGAAACCGGTGAGCCTTTATTTCCAATCGAGGAACGACCGGTACCCGGTTCCAATATAGAAAGTGAACAACCCTGGCCAACCCAGCCTTTTCCTGTTAAACCAGAGCCGATTATCCGGCAACATTTTAATGAGGATCTTGTCACTGATATCTCACCCGAATTAAGAGACACTGTACTGGCCCGCTACAGGAGCTATCGCTATGAGGGATTGTTTACACCGCCGGACCCCAGTGGAACCATTATGTTTCCGTCTACCTGGGGTGCCGCTAACTGGGGTGGGGCAGCCCACAATCCAAATACAGGTGTACTATTTATCAATGCAAGTGAACTGGTAGAAATTTCCACAGTCACAAGAGTTGCTGATGAAACTACAGATGCCGGAACTCTGTATGACAGAGGTGAGTCGTTCTATCGCCAGAATTGTGCCATGTGCCATGGGGTTTCCAGGGAAGGCCAGCACCCTATAAATCCGCCTTTATTAGATATTGGTGAGAATAGTTCAAAATCTGAAGTGCTGAATATCATAGAAAATGGCGGAGGCAGAATGCCTGCTTTTCCAAATATTACGGAAGAGGAGAAAAATGCTATTATAGCATATCTGTTTGAAGAGAAGTCAGAAGGCAATGAGTCAGATAATCAGAACTCAGACAGCGTTGATGGTAATGAAGGATCAAATGGACGATTTATCAATGTAACAGCCTACCAAGAGTTCAGGGATCCAAACGGTTACCCGGCCATTAAACCGCCATGGGGTACGCTAAATGCTATTGATATGAATACGGGTGAGATAAAATGGAAGGTCCCCCTGGGTGAATATTCTGAACTTACAGAAAAGGGGATTCCTGATACCGGCAGCAAGAATATTGGAGGCCCGATTGCAACAGGCGGCGGCCTTGTATTTATTGCCGCAACGGTTGATGAGAAAATTCGCGCTTTTGATGAAGAGACCGGAGAAATTCTTTGGGAAACTTCACTGCCAACGGGTGGATATGCTACACCGGCTACTTATTCAGTAAATGAGAAACAATATCTTGTTGTAGCAGCCGGCGGCGGCAGAGGGTCAGAAACAGGTGATTATTATGTGGCTTTTACCCTGCCCGATAATTAGTGGCAGGAAATCAGAATGAGAATATTTATAGAATCTTAAAATGGTAAAATTTATGAACAGCAAAATCAGCCTTTATACTCTTGTGATTATTTTGGTCGCAATCACTGCCTGTAATCGTAATGGCGCAGATACAACGAATATCAATAGTATTGTTTCTGAAGATGCATCCCTTGAGAAAGTGACCGAAGGATACGAGTTTGATACGGCCGGCTCACCCTTGTATATGAACGGGGATCTGTATTTTACCAATAACAATTTTGATTCCCCCGGCGAGTTAAGCCGGACCTTTCGCATGAATCCGAACGACTCAATCGATACCCTTAAGAGTGGAAATAATGTCACAACGACCTTAAGGGCGAGCGGACAGGGAACCATCTATGCCTGCGAGATGCTGGGCCACCGTGTGGTTGAACTCGATCAGAATGGACAGGTTCTGAATGTTGTAGCGGATGAATATAACGGGGCCAGAATTGACGGGCCGAATGACCTGGTTGTTGACCAAAAAGGCGGATTGTATTTTAGCGACTCTCAGTTTATAGCGGGAAGGCAGACCATGCAGCCGGTCCCGTCTGTATACTGTGTATCAGCGGAAGGAGAACTAACAAGAGTGATCGATGATGTTGAATTTCCCAATGGTTTAGGCCTCTCACCGGATGGCGGCACGCTGTATGTAGCCAATACCCCGGGCACTCAAATCCTGGCCTATGATGTGGCGGAGGATGGAACCGTTAGTAACGGAAGGGATTTTGCATCTATCGAACTGGCCGAAGATAGCGAGACCAGCGGAGCCGATGGAATGGCTGTAGA
>CAZSQF010000416.1:0-2399 GCA_964608935.1 uncultured Actinomycetota bacterium
GCTCGAGGTAGCGGCCGACGCCGTGGGGCACGGCGAGCGCGTCGACGAACCGCGACGACAGCACGCGACGCACGCGGCGCGGCAGCGGTGCGGGACGCACGGCGGTGGGAGCGGGCATGACGACCTCACGGGGTCGGGAGCGGGAAGGATGGGATGTGAACACCCGTGCACTGTGAACACTTGTATACTCTCGCGGCCGGGTTGGTCAAGCGCCGGCCGATGCACGGTCGGACGGTGGCCGGGCCCGGTTAGCCTCGATCTCCGGGAGGGGGTCTTGTCGGGGTTGGGTTGCGGGTGGTGGTGTTTCGGGGCGTGTGGGCGGCTTCTCGGGGTCGGTTGTAGGGGATCTTCCTGAAGTTGGCCGGGTCAGTGTCGGAACGGTTCTTCGTCTGGTGCCGAGCGTGGTTCGACAGAACGGACAACAGTGGTGTAATTCTGCTGTTTGGTGGGCGGGGTGTTCGGATCTCGGTGAGGATCGTTCTATCATCGACGCATGATGTTCAGGAAGATCACCTGAGATGCGGGCGGGTGGTGAGTACTTCGCCGATCCGGCCGGTCCGGCCCAGCGCCGGTACGAGACGTTGCGGGCCTACCTGTTCGAGGGGGTGTCGGCGGCCAAGGCGGGCGGCCGGTTCGGCTACACCCCGGCCACGGTGCGGCAGATGGCCGCTCAGCTGCGGGCCGGGAAGCTTCAACTGTTCGTCTCGTCCAAGCCCGGCCCGAAGGGACCACGCAAGCAGGCCGTGATCCGTGACCGGGTGCTGGCCCTGCGCGCCGCCGACCGGTCGATCACCGAGATCGCCGAGGCGATCACCGCCGAGGGGACCCCGGTGTCCCACGACACGGTCTGGCAGGTCCTCAAGGCCGAGGGGCTCGAGCGGCTGGGGCCGCGGCCGGCAGCGGCCCGCGGGGCCGCACCGCCACGGTCACCGGCGGTCAAGGCCCGGCCGCTTGGCGACTGGCCGGCCGGGACCCGGTTCGAGTCCGACCATGCCGGGCTGTTCCTGCTGCTGCCGGCACTGGTCGAGCTCGGCTTCGCCGACGCGGTCGCCGACGCCGGCTACCCGTCCACCAGGGTGCTCACCTCGTGGCACTCGATGGGCTCGCTGCTGGCGTGCAAGCTCGCCCGCCACCGGCGTCTGCACCACGTCCACGACCTGGTCGCCGACCCCGCCGCCGGGCTGGCGGTCGGGCTCAACGTGCTGCCCAAGACCACCCACCTGTCCGGCTACTCGCACCGGGTCCGCCGGCAGGCAAACGAGAAGCTGCTGGCGGCGCTGGCCGGCCGGCTGGTCGAGCTCGGCGTGGTCGACGGCCACGACGGGTTCAACCTCGACTTCCACGCCATCCGCCACCACGGCACCAATCCGCCGTTGGAACGCAACTACGTGCCCAAACTCTCCCAGTCGACCACCAGCGTGCTGTCGCTGTTCGCCCAGGACCACGCCTCCCAGGAGATGGTCTACGCCAACGCCGATGTGACCAAGGCCGGCAAGGCCCGCGAGGTGATCGCGTTCGCCGACTGGTGGCAGCAGGTCACCGGCGCGGATCCGACCCCGCTGGTGTTCGACTCGCAGCTGACCACCTACCCGGTCCTCGACGAACTCGGTGCCCGTGGCATCACCTGGCTCACCCTCCGGCAGCGCGGCCCCAAGACCCTGCAACGTCTCAATGCCCTGCCCGCCTCCGCCTGGACCAAGGTCCGCATCGACCGGGCCGGCCGCTACCGCCGCCCGCACCTGCACGATGAGACCATCCGCATCCCCGGCATCCACACACCGGTGCGCCAGATCGCGATCAAAAACATCGGCCGCGACGAGCCCACCCTGCTGATCACCAACGACCTGACCACCCCAGCCGCAGACCTGTTCGCCCGCTACGCCGAACGGATGCTCATCGAGAACGAACTGTCCTACCTCATCGCCGGGTTCCACCTCGACGCGCTCTCCTCCGCACTCGCACTCAACGTCGACCTCGACACCACCCTCGACGTCGCCGCCGCCAACACCTACCGGCTGTTCTCCCGCGACCTCTCCCGCTACGAACGTGCCCAACCCGAACGGCTCCACCGCGACTTCATCGACACCGGCGGCACCATCACCATCCACCACGACCACGTCGACGTCGCCCTGCACACCAAGACCTACACCCCCGTACTCCTCGACGCCGGCTACACCGACCTCGACATCCCCATCCCCTGGTGGGACGGCCGCACCCTCCGGTTCAGCTTCCCACCCCGATGACCCCAAACGTCATCTCAACTTCCTGACCGGAAATCGAGGTTAGGCTCGACGGCCCCGCCACCCGGCCCGGAAAGGCCCGACCGCTGGTCCCGCCACCGCCCGACCGGTCGACGCGCAGCCGCGGCGACACCCGCCAGCGGCTGCTGGACGAGGCAC
>CAZSQF010000417.1:0-2391 GCA_964608935.1 uncultured Actinomycetota bacterium
GTGCTGGCGGCTGCCGGGATCGAGCCGGTCGAGCTCGCGGCCAAGGAGGGCCTGGCGCTGATCAACGGCACCGACGGCATGCTCGGGATGCTGGTGCTGGCGTGTCACGACCTCGGCCGGCTGCTGCGGGTGGCCGATGTCGCGGCGGCGATGAGCGTGGAGGCGCTGCTGGCGACCGACCGGGTGTTCGCCGCGGAGCTGATGGCGCTGCGTCCGCATCCGGGTCAGGCGTCGAGCGCGGCCAACCTGCGCCGGCTGCTCGAGGGCTCCGCGATCGTGGCCAGCCACCGCACGCCGGACTGCAACCGCATCCAGGACGCGTATTCGCTGCGGTGCGCCCCGCAGGTGGCCGGCGCCGCCCGTGACACGCTCGCCCACGCCGGGCAGGTGGCCGCCTGGGAGCTCGGCAGCGCGATCGACAACCCGGTCGTCACCGAGGACGGCCGGGTCGAGTCCAACGGCAACTTCCACGGTGCGCCGCTGGGGTACGTGCTGGATTTCCTCGCGATCCCGGTGGCCGACGTCGCGTCGATGTCGGAGCGGCGCACCGACCGCTTCCTCGACACCGACCGCAACCAGGGGCTGCCCGCGTTCCTGGCCGACGACCCGGGTGTGGATTCGGGCCACATGATCGCCCAGTACACCCAGGCGGCGATCGTGTCGGAGCTCAAGCGACTGGCCGCGCCGGCGTCGGTCGACTCGATCCCGTCGTCGGCGATGCAGGAGGACCACGTGTCGATGGGCTGGTCGGCCGCGCGCAAGCTCCGGCGCGCGCTCGACGGGCTCGCCCGGGTGCTGGCGATCGAGGTGCTGACCGCCGCGCGTGCGATCGACCTGCGGGCGCCGCTGCAGCCCGCACCCGCGACGGGCGCGGTCGTGGCGGCGTTGCGCGACCGCGTGCCCGGACCCGGGCCCGACCGCCACCTCGCTCCCGAGATCGAGGCCGCCGTCGAGCTGGTCACGACGGGGGCGCTGGTCGACGCCGCCGTGGCCATCATCGGCCGGTTGGAATGAGCTACGTCGAGGAGCCGTCGATGCCCAGTGGACCCCGCCCCGTCCGTGCCGCCCGCGGCACGGAGCTGACCGCGCGCGGCTGGCCGCAGGAGGCGGCGCTGCGCATGCTGCACAACAACCTCGACCCGGAGGTGGCGGAGCATCCCGACGAGCTGGTCGTCTATGGCGGGTCGGGCAAGGCGGCGCGCGACTGGCCGTCGTTCGACGCCATCGCGCGGACGCTGACCGGCCTCGCCGACGACGAGACGCTGCTGGTGCAGTCCGGGCGGCCCGTCGGGGTGCTGACGACCCACGAGTGGGCGCCGCGGGTGCTGCTGGCCAACGCCAACCTGGTCCCCGACTGGGCCACGTGGGACGAGTTCCGGCGGCTCGACGCGCTCGGGCTGACGATGTACGGGCAGATGACGGCCGGGTCGTGGATCTACATCGGCACCCAGGGCATCCTCCAGGGCACCTACGAGACCTTCGCGGCGGTCGCCGAGCGCCGGTTCGGTGGGTCGCTGGCCGGGACGCTGACGCTCACCGCCGGGCTCGGAGGGATGGGTGGGGCGCAGCCGCTGGCGGTGACGATGAACGGCGGGGTGGCCCTGGTGGTCGAGTGCGATCGGTCACGGATCGAGCGCCGGCTCGACACCCGCTACCTCGACGTCGCCGCGGACGACCTCGACCATGCCCTGCGCCTGGCCGAGGAGGCCCGCCGCGAGCAGCGGGCGGTGTCGATCGGGGTGCACGACAACGCCGCCCGGGTGGTTGGCGAGCTGCTGCGTCGCGGGGTCGAGGTCGACGTCGTCACCGACCAGACCTCCGCCCACGATCCCCTGGCCTACCTGCCGGTGGAGGTGGCGTTCGAGGACTGGCGCACCGAGCGCGAGCGCGACCCGGACGGGTTCGTCGAGCGGGCCCGCGAATCCATGGCGGCCCACGTCGAGGCGATGGTCGGCTACCTCGACGCTGGTGCCGAGGTGTTCGACTACGGCAACTCGCTGCGGTCCGAGGCGCGGGCGGGAGGCTTCGCGCGCGCGTTCGACTATCCCGGGTTCGTGCCGGCCTACATCCGCCCGATGTTCTGCGAGGGACGCGGTCCGTTCCGGTGGGTGGCGCTGTCGGGCGACCCGGCCGACATCGCCGCCACCGATCGGGCGGTGCTCGACCTGTTCCCCGACGACGACCGGCTCGCGCGCTGGATCCGGATGGCCGGCGAGCGGGTGGCCTTCCAGGGGCTGCCGGCCCGCATCTGCTGGCTCGGGTACGGCGAGCGGCACCTCGCGGGCCTGGCGTTCAACGAGCTGGTGCACTCGGGCGGTGTGGCCGCGCCGATCGTGATCGGCCGCGACCACCTCGACGCGGGTTCGGTCGCCTCCCCCTACCGCGAGACCG
>CAZSQF010000418.1:0-2376 GCA_964608935.1 uncultured Actinomycetota bacterium
ACTCGAGCTCGAGCATGGCGCCGATGAGCAGCTGGTTGACGCCGTCGTGCAGGTCGCGGGCGATGCGCTGCCGCTCGGACTCCTGGGCGGCCACCGTGTCGCTCAGCACCGCCTCGAGGTCCGCCGCCTTCTCGGCGAGCTGGTCCTTGGCGGCGTGCAGCTCGGCGGTGCGCTCGGCGACGACCTGCTCGAGGTGCTGGTTGGCCTGCTCGAGCTCCTCGTTGAGCTGGGCGTTGCGGATCACGATCGCGATCTGGCCGGCGTAGGTGGTGATCAGGTCCTCGTGGCCCTGCTCGTACGGGCTCGGGCGGTTGGCCACACCGATCATGCCGATGGGCACCCCGGAAAGGCGCAACGGCACGCCGAGGAAGGTCATCACCTCGGGGTGTCCGTCGGGCTGGCCGACGCGGTCGGGTTCGAGCCGGGCATCGATCGAGCGCACCGGCCGGTCGTCGAGCACGGCGGTCGCGAACACGCTCGGCCGCAGCGGGATCATGCGATGCCGGCTGAAGAACTCCTGCGACGGGTGGAAGCCGTGGATGGCCGCGATCTCGAGGGCGGTCCGGTCGGGGTTCACCAGCCCGATGAACCCGAACTGCGACCCGGTCAGCGCGAGGCAGTGCCGGAGGGCGCCGTCGAGCACCGAGGCCACGTCACGCAGCCCGGACAGCTCCACCGCGAGGTCGTAGAGCGCTCGCAGCTGGTGGCGAGGTCCGTCGTCGGTCACGCGGGTCGTGAGCGCCATCTCGCCGCCAACGTAGCCGGCCGCCCGGCGGCCCGTGCGCCTGAATCCGTGCCTGCCGGACGGGCGGGGCCGCGGCCGGCGAGCCGGCGAGCGGATGGCTACGGTCGGCAACGGACCTGCCCACGATGGAGAGGAGCCCAAGGCAATGGGTCTGAACATCCAGGATCTGGTCATCTCGAGCCCCGACTTCGAGGACGGTGGGCGGCTCGCCGACGATCACGCCCACGATTCCGGCAACCTCGCACCCCGCCTGTCGCTCAAGGGGGTGCCGGAGGGCACCGTCGAACTGGCGGTCATCTGCCACGACCCCGACGCCCCGCTCCCCGACGGGTTCACGCACTGGACGCTGTACGGGGTCCCCGCCGACACGAGCAAGATCGGTCCCGGCGCCGACGACGCCTACCGGCCCGGACCCAACGACTTCGGCGAGTCCGGCTACGGCGGGCCGCAGCCACCCGACGGGCACGGCGATCACCGCTATTACTTCTGGGTCTACGCACTCAGCCGTCCGGTCGACGGGGCGCCCTCGCGGCGCGAGTTCCTCGACCGGTACGCCGACGCGATCATCGAGCAGAATCGCGTCGTCGGCGTCTACGCGAGGTAGCGACCACCCGTGCCCATCCGCGCCAGGTTTCGCCCGCACCCGCGCGGCTTCGGCTTTCTCACGCCCGTGGGTGCCGACGCCGTGACGCCGACCTCCGCCGCGGTCCAGCAAGCGGACGGCACGACGGTCGAGATCGACTCCGCGTTCGTGCCGCCCCCGGTCGCCAAGGGCCTGATCGCCGACGACCTCGTCGATGCCGACGTCGAGATCGACGACAAGGGGGCCGCGGCGGCGACGGCCAGCGTGGTCGACCGCCCCCGTCGGATGCTGGTCGGCACGGTCCAGCAGGGCCCGGGTCGGATCGTGCTCGAGCCGGATGCCGGGCTCGGGACCGGGTGGATCCCCCTCGACGACGCGGTGGGCCAGCGCCTGACGACCTCGATCGGCCGGCAGGTGGTGGTGCTGTGCGCCACCGGCGACGACGGCGCCCCGGTCGGCCGGGCTCTGGTGGCCGGGCCGCACGTCGCCGGCTCGCCGTCGGCGATCCGTGCCGCGGCCGTCGTGATCACCCTGGGTCGGGCGGCTCCGTCCCTCGTCCCGGGTGGCGCCGCGTCGGCAGGACTCGACCCGGTCGCCGTCGACACCGCCCACGTCCGGGTGCTCGGTCTGCTCGCCGGCGGCGGCCGCGGCGCTGCGGCCGACCTCGCGGTCGACGGTGCGGTCCCGGGGGGCGGCCTCGACCCGGTCGACCGCCGAGACGAGCCGTGCGTGACCGTCGACTCGGCCTCGACCCGCGATCTCGACGACGCCGTGGCCGCAGGGTGGGACGGGGCGCCCGGCAGCGCCGTCGAGGTCGTGGTCCACATCGCCGACGTCGCGGGGGTCGTCGGCGTGGGCTCCCCCGCCGACCAGTACGCCCGGACCGTGGGGTCGACCGCCTACCTCGTGGTCGGCGACAACGCCCCGATGCTCGACCCGGCCCTGTCCGAGGGCGCGCTGTCACTGTCGCCGGGCGACGACCGCCGGGTCGTCTCCACCCGGTTCCACGTGTCCCCCGACGGCCGCGTCGACGACGTGTCGGTCGAGG
>CAZSQF010000419.1:0-2350 GCA_964608935.1 uncultured Actinomycetota bacterium
GCAGTTATGGGGCCTGATCCTCCCCCACGGCCTGCTCGAGCTGACCGCCATCTTCGTGGCGGGTGGCGCCGGCCTGCGTCTCGGCTGGGCGGCCATCGCGCCCGGCGACCGCACCCGCCCGCAGGCGCTTGCCGACGAAGGCCGGCGGGCGATCGTGATCGTCATCGGCCTGGTCGGGGTGTTCCTCGTCGCTGCCGTCATCGAGGCGTTCGTGACGCCGGCACCGTGGCCCACGTGGGCGCGCGTGGGCACCGGCGCGGTGGTCTGGGCCGCCTTCTGCCTCTACGCCGTCACCCAGGGGCGCCGAGCGGCGGCTCGCGGACTGACCGGGGCGATCGGCGAGGAGTCCGCGACCGACGACGCTCTCGCGTCCTACAACCCCCCGGTCGCCTTGACGTCGAGGTAGGTGTCCGCGAGCCGGCCGGCGAGCTCGCCGGGCGCCGCATCCACGACCCGCGCTCCGAGCCCGCGCAGCCGGGTCGCGACCGCTTCCCGCTCGGCCAGGACGCCGGCGGCCGCAGCCGCACGGTACGCGGCACGCGGCTCGGTGATCTCGGCCCGGCGCAGGCCCTCGACCGCGGGATCCTGGACCGAGGCGACGACGACCGCATGCTCGCGCGCCACGAGGGGTAGGGCGGGGACGAGCGTCTCCTGCACCGCCTCCGCGGCGAGCTCGGTCACGATCACCAGCAGCGCACGACGACGGAATCGCGCCAGCGTGGCCTTGAACGCCTCGCCGTAGGCACTCTCGGCGAGCTCGGGCTCGAGCTCGTGCATCGCTCGGGACAGCACCCGTAGCTGGTCGCTCGCGCGCCGCGGCGGGACGACGGCACTCACGTCCGCGCCGAACGCCACGAGCCCGACACGGTCCCCGAGCCGGGTCGCGACCGTCGCAAGACCCATCACGGCGTCCATACCGTGATCGAGGCGTGGGACGCCGTCGACGAGTCCGGCGGTCACCCGTCCGGTGTCGAGAAGGACGATCACCAGCTGGTTGCGCTCAGCGCGGTAGGTCCGCACGATCGGCCGCCCGGCGCGGGCGGTCGCCGCCCAGTCGACGTGCCGGAACTCGTCGCCCTGCACGTACTCGCGCAACGTCTCGAACTCGGTTCCACCACCCCGACCGCGGACCGACCGCAGGCCCTGCTCGAGGATGCGGGCGCGACGGATCCGCAGCTCGGCGGCCTCCCGGGACCGGAAGCTCGGGTGGACCTCGACACGCCCGGGCACGTGGCGGTCCGCCTGGCGGAAGCCGAGCCCGAGCGGGCCGACGACCCGGACGGTGACCTGTGTCGGGCGGAAGGTGCCCCGACGCGTGGGCGACAGGGTCGCGGTCGTGCGCGTGCGCCCGTGTCCGGGCAGCGCTGCCCACACGCGCCGCATCGACGCGCCGAGCGAGGGTGCGAGATCGTCGGCGAGCCCGATCGCCACGCGGCGCCGGGACGGATTGGCCATCCGCCAGACCACCTCTGCGCTCCCCTGGAGGGGCACGACGGGTGGCAGCGACCTCGACACGGCCACCTGCCACGGCGCCGGGGCGAGCCACGCGTCGACCGCGACCGCGACCGCGAGGATGGAAAGCGGCAATCCGACGCCCGGGCTCGTGGGCAGCACGAGCACGGCGAGTGCGGCCGCCGCGGCGAGCGCCGCGGCGCGCCCCGTCGGCAGCGGCAGCCAGCCCGCCCACCACGTCCGTGATCCGCGGCTAGGCACCGGTGCGGGTCGCGGTGCACCCGGATCGTCGCCTGGTCGAAGGCCCGTCATCGCGGGACCGGGACGCTCGACAGCAGCCCGTCGAGCACACCGTCGACCGTGGCCCCCTCGAGCTCGAGCTCCGGGCGAAGCTGGAGGCGGTGGCGCAGCGTCGGTTTCGCAACGGCCTTGACCTCGTCGGGCGTCACGAAGTCCCGACCCGCCAGCCAGGCCCAGGCCTTGGCGGCATGCAGCAGAGCGGTCGCGCCGCGCGGTGACACGCCGAGCGTGACCGCGGGCGCCTCCCGGGTCGCTCTGGCGAGGTCCACGAGGTAGTCGCGCACCGTCGCCTCGAGGCGGACCGCATGGACCGCGGCACGACCGGCCGCCAGGTCGGCTGGGCCCGCCACACGGCCGACGCCGGCCGATGCCGGGTCGTCGGGCTCGAGCCCGCGGTGATGGCGCTCGAGGATCTCCCGCTCCTGCTCCACGCTCGGGTAGGGCACCTGGAGCTTGAACAGGAACCGGTCGAGCTGCGCCTCGGGCAGCGGGTAGGTCCCCTCGTACTCGACCGGGTTCTGGGTCGCGACGACGACGAATGGCGCGGGCAGGGCGCGCGCCCTGCCGTCGACCGAGACCTGTCGCTCCTGCATCGCCT
>CAZSQF010000420.1:0-2347 GCA_964608935.1 uncultured Actinomycetota bacterium
CGGCCCCGGCCCGGTTGCGGACGCCGAGCTTGTCGTACAGCTCCTGTGCGTAGGCCTTGATGGTGCGCTCGGTGACCCCGAGCTGGTCGCCGATCTCGGAGTTGGTCATCCCCTCGGCCATGAGCTCGAGCACCTGCTGCTGGCGTGGGGACAGGTGCGGGCCGGTCTCGACCTTGGGGACCTGGAACACCACCGTGGCGTCCTCGGCCTCCGAGGCGGCGGCCGGGTCCTCGAAGGTGGCGGTGACCGGACCGAAGCTGACGCGGTCGCCGTGCCGAATCACCTTGGGGCCCTCGATGTCGTCGCCGTTGACCTTCGTGCCGGCGCTGGAGCCGAGGTCGGTGACGATCACCGCGCTCGCCTCCTTGCGGATCTCTGCGTGGACGCGTGACACCCGGGGGTCGGGGATGACGTAGGCGTTGTCCTCCCGCCGTCCCAGGGTGGCCACGTCCCGGTCGAGACGCACCACGCGGCCGGCGAGGGATCCTTCGCTGAAGTGCAATGTCGGCACCGGCACGACCTTCTGCGCCTTCTGCACCTGGGGCTCCACCAAGGCTTACCTCCACGGTCGGGCTGCCGGTCGGGGGTTCTCGGCGCCCGGGTGAGTGTCGCGTACCCGGACGGCAGGTTGCAGGGGGCGAACCGTCCCTCCGGATGACCGTTCGATCACCGGTCGGGAGGACAGGGTCGCACGTCGGCCGCCGACTCGCCACTCCCGAGCTGTCCGGGCCCGGGACGCTCAGGCCCGGCGCCAGACCCGCAGGCGTTCGACGACCTCACGGGGGGTCGTCGCGTCGCCGATCTGGTTGGTCTTGCCGTCGCCGTGGTAGTCGGATCCGGCGGTCACCTCGAGCCCGAGCGCCACAGCGATGTCGCGGTAGCGATCACGCTGCTCGGAGGTGTGGTCGGGATGATCGGCCTCGATCCCCGCCAGCCCGACCTCGGTCATCTGCTCGATCGCCTGCGGTGCGATGCCGTCGTCGTGGCCGTACAGGCCGGGATGGGCGAGCACCGCCACCCCGCAGGCGGCGACCACCAGCTCGACCGCCCGCTGCGGGCTGACCGCGTGCTTCTCCACGTACGCCGGGCCGCCGTCCGCGAGCCAGGTGTCGAACACCTCCCGCGTGGTCGCGGCTGCGCCCGTCTCGACCACCGCCTGGGCGATGTGGGGACGTCCGATCGGCGCGTCGCCCGCCAGCGCGCTGACGCGCTCGAACGACACGTCGATGCCCAGCTCCTGGAACCGCTCCACGATGCGGCGGGCACGATCGGTGCGTTCGTCGCGGAGGCGGTCGAGCTCGTCGGACAAGGCGGCGAACCCGGGATCGACCCAGTAGCCGAGAACGTGCACCGAGCGGCCGTCGAGCTCGGCCGACAGCTCCGTGCCGAGGACGAGCTCGATCGCCGTGTCGGCGGCCGCGGTACGGGCGCGCGCGAACGGCTCGGTGGTGTCGTGGTCGGTGACGCCGAGCCCGTCGAGGCCGAGCTCGACCGCCCGATGGACGTTGTCCTCCGGGGTCGTCGTCCCGTCGGAGAACACGGTGTGGGTGTGCAGGTCGAAGCCGCCCACGACCACCTCCCTCGCCTGGCCCGACCGTACCCGTTCGGGCTCGAGCCCCCGGCGTGCACCCGGGTGGATGTCTTCGGGAACGCTCAGAACGCGTTCTCGCCGGTCAGGATGCGGCCGATGATCAGGTGCTGGACCTGGGTCGTGCCCTCGTAGAGCGTGGTGACGCGCGCGTCGCGCAGGAGCCGCTGCACCGGGTACTCGTCGATGTAGCCGTAGCCGCCGTGGATCTGCACGGCGCGATCGGCGCAGCGCACCGACGCCTCGGTGGCGAACAGCTTTGCGGTCGAGACCTCGAGGGTGCAGCGTTCGCCGGCCAGCTTCTTCGCGACCACCCGGTCGACGAGTCCGCTGGCCGCCTGCACGTCGACGTGCATGGCGGCCAACAGCTCCTGGACCAGCTGCTTGGCGGCGATCGGCCCGCCGAACTGCTCACGCTCGGCGGCGTAGCGCAGGCTCACCTCGAGCGCCTCGCGGGCCAGCCCGACGGCGCCGGCGGCGAGCGAGAACCGGCCGTTGTCCAGCGCGGACAGGGCCACCTTCATGCCGCCGCCGACCTCGCCGAGCACCGCGTCGTCGCCGACCCGCACCCCCTCGAGGAAGACCTCGGCCGTGTCACCCGACCGCAGGCCGAGCTTGCCGTGGATCTGGCGCCCCGTGTACCCGTCGGCATCCTGGGGCACGAGGAAGCAGGTGATGCCGCGGTCGTCGCCGTCGACGACCCGTGCGAAGACCATCGTGACCGCGCCGCGGCTGCCGTTGGTGATGAAGATCTTCGAG
>CAZSQF010000421.1:0-2337 GCA_964608935.1 uncultured Actinomycetota bacterium
GACGTCATCACCCGCCGGACGCGCTACCGGCTGCGCAAGGCCGAGGAGCGCGCCCACGTGCTCGAGGGCCTGCTCGTCGCCCTCGACCACATCGACGAGATCATCGCCCTGATCCGCGGCAGCGAGTCGGCCGACACCGCCCGGACCGAGCTGATGGTCCGCTTCGAGCTGTCCGAGGTGCAGGCCCAGGCGATCCTCGACATGCAGCTGCGCCGGCTCGCGGCACTCGAGCGGCAGCGCATCCAGGACGAGTACGACGAGCTGCAGACGCTGATCGCCGAGCTGACCGCCATCCTCGACGATCCCTCGCGGGTGCGCACGATCATCAAGGACGAGCTGTCCGAGATCCGCAACCGCTTCGCCGACGACCGCCGCAGCCGCATCGTCGCCGACGACGGCGCGATGACGGTCGAGGACCTGATCCCGGTCGAGGACGTGGTCATCACCCTGACCCGCGCCGGGTACGTCAAGCGCACCCCGGTGGACGTGTTCCGCACCCAGCGTCGGGGTGGTCGGGGCGTGCGCGGGACCGACATGAAGGAGGACGACATCGTGTCGGTCCTCCTGACGTGCTCGACCCACGACCACCTGCTGTTCTTCACGAACCAGGGGCGCGTGTACCGGATCAAGGCCTACCAGGTACCCGAGAAGTCGCGTGCGTCCAAGGGCGTCTACGTCGCCAACGTGCCCGGCCTGGCGCTCGAGCAGGACGAGACCGTCGCCGCAGTTCTCGCGCTGCGCGAGTTCACCGACGACCGGTATCTGGTGTTCGCGACCCGGCAGGGCACGGTCAAGCGGACCCGGCTCGACGCGTTCGATTCCCCGCGGTCGGTGCTGATCGCGATCAACCTGAACGAGGGCGACGAGCTCATCGGCGTGGCGGTCACCGACGGCGAGCGTGACCTCGTCCTCGTGTCCCGCCGCGGCTATGCGATCCGCTTTCACGAGAGCGACGCGCGCGCCATGGGCCGCACCGCGACCGGGGTGCGTGGGCAGCGGCTCGGTGATGACGACCTGGTCCTCGCGATGGCGTCGGTCGCGTCCGAGGACGAGGACGACGACACCTACCTGCTCGTCGTCACCGAGGGTGGGTACGGCAAGCGCACGCCGTTGGCGCGGTACCCGACCCAGAAGCGTGGGGGCCAGGGTGTGGTCACGGCCCGGTTGACCGAGGAGCGTGGCGGGCTCGCCGGCGCCCTCGTGGTTCCCTCCGAGGCCGAGATCCTGCTCGTCAGCGACACCGGAACCCTGATCCGGATGGATCTGGCCGACGTGCGGCCGATGGGCCGCTCGACGCAGGGAGTCGCGTTGATGCGTCCCGGCGACGGTGCGTCGGTCGTCGGTGTGGCGCTCGTCGTCGAGGAGGATCCCGACGCCGTCGGCGCGCCGCTCGGCGGTGACGACGCAACGACCAGCCCCGACCCGCAGTAGCATTCACGCCGGATGGCAGGAGCTCCCGTGGTTCGTCGTCGCCTCACGATCAAGCGCATCGACCCCTGGTCGGTGCTCAAGTTCGGTGCCGTGCTGAACCTGGCGATGCTCGCCATCGGGCTGCTCGTCGCCTACGCGATGTGGTTCGTGATCGAGCGGCTCAATCTGATCGACCAGGTGTGCGGCATCGCCACCGACGTGGGCTTCACCCAGTGCGGCGTCAACGCCGGCAACCTGTTCCGCTCCCTGGTCCTGCTCGGGCTGTTGTGGGTCGTGGTTCAGACCGCCGTCCTGGTGTTCTTGTCCTTCCTCCACAACCTCATCGCCGATCTGACGGGCGGCCTCGCGGTCTCGGTCATCGACGACACGCCGGGCGCGGCCGCCCGGGGCGAGACCCCGCGGCCGGCGGTGACCGCGGCCACGCCGCCTCGCACGGCCACCGCCGAGGCGCGCGACGCAGCGCCACGACCCCGGCAGGGGCCGGAGGCGCAGCCCGGTGAGCGTCCCGACGCGACCCGTGAGCATCGACCCGTGCCGTCGGGTCGCGTCGACAGCAGCAGTGGCGACGACCTCTTCGACAACCGGTGAGCGACGGTTCGCCAGCCGACAGGGGTCTCGCTACCCTTCCGCCGCCGCGGGACGGTGTCCCGCCTCACCAGGGGCCAATAGCTCAGCCTGGTTAGAGCGCACCCCTGATAAGGGTGAGGTCGGAGGTTCAAGTCCTCCTTGGCCCACGTCACTCCTTGGCCCACGCCATCGACCGCACCGTCGCGTGCATCCTGCCGGCCGTGTCCGCTCGACGGGCTCAGGCCCGGGCGAGCCCCCGGCACCTGGCTAGGCTCGTCGGGAGCCCCGAGAGCAGAAGGGAGGCGACCGGATGCCAAAGACCCGCGTCGCGAAGAAGGT
>CAZSQF010000422.1:0-2333 GCA_964608935.1 uncultured Actinomycetota bacterium
ACGACTGGAGCGTCTTGAGGTCGAGTGGCGCGACAAAGGCGCCGCGATTGCGCCGCAACTCGACCAGTCCCTCGGCGGCAAGCTTGATGAGTGCCTCGCGCACCGGCGTGCGCGACACGCCGAAGGCTTCGACGAGCATCTTCTCGTCGAGGTCGCTGCCCGGCGGAAAGTCCATTGCGACGATCTTGCGCCGCAGCTCCTGGTAGACGCCGTGGGCGCTGCCGCTCTCCGGGCCTTGCGGATCGCGAATCCTCACCACCTCACTCAGTGCCCAACCTCATAATGCTCGTGACATCCGGCAGAAAATCGTATAATTCTTGTATACACAACGTCGGAGGCCGGTATGCGCTTTGAGGGCATCTATACACCAGTCATCACCCCTTACAATTCCGATCTCTCGATCGATCGTGACGGGCTGGCCGCCTTGATCGAGCACCTCGTCGCCAGTGGCGTCAATGGCATCGTGCTCGCCGGCACCACGGGCGAATACTACGCCCAGACCGCCGAAGAGCGCGTCGAGCTCATGGCTTTCGCCAGGGACCGGATCAAGAGCAGGGTTCCGCTGATCATCGGCGTCGGGGCGCTGAGAACCGAAGACGCGATCGAGTTTGCCGGCCATGCACGATCCGCCGGGGCCGATGCGATCCTGGTCGGCTCGCCCTATTACGCGGTGCCGACCGAGCTTGAAAACGCCGCCCATGCGCTGGCCATCGACCGGGCGGTCAATCTGCCGATCATGCTCTACAACTATCCCGGACGGACCGGGGCGATGATGGGGCCTGAGTTCCTCAACCGCGTCGGGCGCAGCCGCAATGTCTGCGCCATCAAGGAGTCGAGCGGCGACATCAATCATCTGCATCTGCTGGCCCGGGAGTATCCCCACATCCAGCTTTCCTGCGGAATGGACGACCAGGCCCTGGAGTTCTTCGCCTGGGGTGCGCGCAGCTGGGTCTGCGGCGCCTCCAACTGTCTGCCGCGCGAGCACATCGCCCTTTATCAGGCTTGCGTGGTGGAGGGGGACTTCAGCAAGGGCCGCCGCATCATGATGGCCATGCTGCCGCTCATGCAGGCTCTCGAGCAGGGGGGCAAGTTCGTTCAAAGCATCAAGTACGGCTGCGAGCTTGCAGGGCTGCCTGCCGGACCGGTCCGCAAGCCACTCCGGCCCATGACCAAGGAAGCCAAGCGTGAGCTTGCCACCGTCATTGGCACCTTGAAGACGACGATTACCGCCATCACCGGCCAGGCCGCAACACAGAAGGTCGACAATGTCATCGCTCTTAACGCGTGAAGAGTACGAAGCCATCTCTACCGCATTGGAGCTGCCCACCGGCGCGTTCATCAACGGCCGCTCGTGCGGTGCAATCTCGGGTGAGACCTTTGAAACCATCAATCCGGCCACTGGACGTCCGCTCGCGCAGATTGCCTTGTGCGACACGATCGACGTCGATCTGGCCGTCGGCAAGGCCAGGGAAGCCTTCGAGTCGGGCGTGTGGTCCAGGCGGCATCCGTCTCAACGCAAACAGACTCTGATTCAGCTTTGCAAGCTGATCCGGCGCCACCAGCGCGAATTGGCGGTTCTCGAGAGCCTGGAGAGCGGCAAGCCGATCCACGACATCGAGACTGTGGACATCCCCGAGGCGCTGCACTGCCTCGCCTGGCACGCGGAAACCGCCGACAAGCTCTACGAGCAGGTGGCGCCTACCGGCGATGACGCGGTGGCCATGATCGTGCGCGAGCCGATCGGTGTTGTTGCCTGTGTGCTGCCCTGGAACTTTCCCATCCTGATGCTGGGCTGGAAGCTCGGTCCGGCGCTTGCCGCCGGCAACAGCGTCATCGTCAAGCCGGCCGAGCAGACGAACATGGCGACGCTGCGCATTGCCGAGCTCGCCCACGAGGCCGGGCTTCCGCGCGGGGTGCTCAACGTCGTCACCGGCCCGGGCGAGATCACCGGGCGGGCGATCGGACTCCATCCGGACATCGACATGGTTTCCTTTACGGGCTCGACCGATGTTGGCCGGCTGTTCCTGGAGTATTCCGCCAGGAGCAATCTCAAGAGGGTGGTTCTCGAGTGCGGCGGCAAGAATCCCTGCCTGGTCATGGACGATGCTGAGAACCTCGACGTCGTCGCTGCTCACGTCACCCAGGCCGTGTTCTGGAACATGGGAGAGAACTGCTCGTCGAATTCCCGCCTGATCGTGCACGAGAAGATCAAGGATGATCTCTTGCAGCGGATCCAGGCGGAGGTCAGGAGCTGGCGCACGGGCGATCCGCTGGATCCTGCCAATCGCCTGGGCGCCATCGTCTCCAAGGACCAGCACGCCAAGATCCTGTCC
>CAZSQF010000423.1:0-2294 GCA_964608935.1 uncultured Actinomycetota bacterium
CGATCATGAAGTACATCGGGACGAGCACGAGCTCCCAGAAGATGAAGAACAGCACCAGGTCGAAGGCCACGAACGTCCCGGCCATGCCCGTCTGGAGCATGAGCATCAGTGCCAGGAACGCCTTCGGCTTGCCCGGCGCCGGCAGGTTCTTGAGGGTGTAGATGGCGCACAGCAACGTCAGCAGGTGGGTCAGGAAGAACAGCGGCAGCGAGATGCCGTCGATGGCGAGGTGGAAGCGGGCATCGATCGCGGCGATCCAGCTGACATCGGTCCGGAACTGCAGCGCACCCGCGTCGCCGAAGGCGAACCCGGCGGTGAGGGCCACCGTGACCGCGAAGGTCAGCCCGGTGATGACCACGGCGGCGACACGGATCTGGCGGTCGAGGCGCGACGGGATCAGCGCCAGCAGTCCCGCCCCGACCAGGGGCAGGAACACCGCCACGATCAGGGCCCCAGCTGCGGCTTGCGGGTCCATCCTCGTCTCCTCCTGCTCGCGCCGGCGTGCCGGTGCGCGTCACATTTCCTAGTTTGCGGCGGCAAACGCCAGTATCAGCACGATCACACCCGCGACCAGCGCCGCGGCGTAGCGCTGCACGTCACCCGACTGGATGCGCTTGAGCCGGTCGCTCCACCAGGCGGCGCTGAACGCCGCGCCGTTGACGCCACCGTCGATGACTCGCTGGTCGAGCACCCGGTAGGTCGCCATCGCCGCCCGCTTGGTCGCGGTCCCCACCCCCGCGACGATCCCGTCGATGACGACGTTGCTGGACCAGGTCGCCATCCGCGCGAGGTCGTCGCGCACCGGCACCACGATCCAGCGGTAGCCGAAGTCGTCGAGGCCGTACTTGTTGACCAGGGTGGTGCTGACCGGCCCCATCCGCAGGGTCGGGTCGCGCTCGGGCAGCCCGCGGCCGTACAGGCGCCAGGCGATGATCACCCCCGCCAGGAACACCGCGAGCGCCAGGGCGAGCACGTCCAGATGCCACGACGGGGGTCCGTGCAGGATCTCGCCCGCGTGGTCGTCGCCCGCGTCCGCATGCACGAACGGGTAGGCGCCCGCCTCGAGCACCGGTGTCGCGGTCCACGTCTCGAAGTTGGGCTGGTCGTCGGGCCACACGGGCGAGCCGATGTAGCCCGCGCCGATCGACAGGAGCGCGAGCAGCACCAGGGGCACCACGATCTGCCGCCCCGACTCGTGGGGGGTGTGGTGGCTGCGGGACTCGCCCCAGAAGATGAGGAAGCAGGCGCGCGCCATGTAGAAGGTCGTCACGAACGCGGCCGCGAGCCCGACCCAGAACACCAGATGGCCCGTCGCGAACCCTTCCGCGGCCCAGATCTGGCCGGACACCAGGATCTCGTCCTTGGAGAAGAACCCGGCCGTCAGCGGGAAGCCCGCGAGGGCCAGCGACCCGACGATGAAGGTCCAGAACGTGTGCGGCATGGACCGTCGCATGCCGCCCATGTCGGACATGTTGTTGGAGTGCACCGCGTGGATCAGCGACCCGGACCCGAGGAACAGCAGCGCCTTGAAGAACCCGTGGGTGAACAGGTGGAAGATCCCGGCCGTGTAGCCACCGACACCGAGGGCCGCCATCATGTAGCCGAGCTGCGACACGGTCGAGTAGGCGAGCACCTTCTTGATGTCGTCCTGGACCAGCGCGAGCAATCCCCCGAAGAACAGCGTGATGACCCCGACGACCGCGATGACGGTCATGACCGCGAGGGACTGCGCGACGATCGGGAACAGCCGGGCGATGAGGAAGATGCCCGCCGTGACCATGGTGGCGGCGTGGATCAGGGCCGACACCGGCGTCGGGCCGGCCATGGCGTCGGGCAACCACACGTGGAGGGGCATCTGGCCCGACTTCGCCACGCAGCCGAGGAAGATGAGCAGCATCCCGAGCACGATCGTGCCCTGGGACAGCTCGCCGGCGACGGCCGCGTCGATGGTCTGGCCGATGTTGAACGGGGTGTCGGTCCCGGTGGCGAACATCCCGGCCGACAGCACGAGGATGCCGACCACGAGCCCGACGTCGCCGAACTTGGTGGTCAGGAACGCCTTGTTGGCGGCGTCCTGGTTCGACTTCTCCTCCCAGTAGAAGCCGATCAACAGGTACGAGCACAGCCCCACCAGCTCCCACCCGACCAGCGCGAGCAGGAGGTTGTTGGCGATCACGAGCAGCAGCATCGAGAACGTGAACAGGCACAGCATCGAGAAGAAATAGGTGAACCGGGGCTCGCCGTGCATGTACTCGCGCGAGTAGATCTGCACCATCAGCGACACGAACGTCACC
>CAZSQF010000424.1:0-2277 GCA_964608935.1 uncultured Actinomycetota bacterium
TGACCCAGGCGTCCAGCAGGCCGGCGGCCTCCAGCGCGGCCTCGTACCCGGCGGTGCGGGCGGCGTCCAGGTCGTCGGCCGGTTCGACCAGTTGCCACAGCGGGGCACCGGGGCGGCCGGCCCGCGCCTCGGGGTCGCGGGTGTGGGGTGTCGGTGGTGGCAGGTGGCGAGCGGCAGCAACCCGGTCCCGGTCGGCGGCCAGCTCGTCGCGCCGGGCCCGGACGTCGTCCCGGTCGCGGGCGGCGGCCGCCCGGGCATCGGCCAGCCCTGCGGTGGCGACGGCGACCGCGTGGTCGACCACCCGGCCCAGCGGTGACCGGTCGGCCTGGGCGTCCCGCCAGGTCTCGAGCTCCCATGCCAGCTCGTCGGCGGCGGGCACGGCCAGCTCCTCGAGGGTGCCCGCCCACCGGCGGTAGGCCGTGATGACCTCGGCGACAGCGTCCTCGCGGGCCGCGGCGGCGTCACGCTCGTCGTCACGGGCGGTGTCGAGCTGCGCCGCCAGGTCGTTGCGCCGGTGCGCGGCGGTGTCGAACCCCGACCGGGCCTCGGCGAGCGCGGCGCCCAGGTCCCGCAGGTGCGCGAGCGCGTCCCGGCGCCGCGTGGCGGCCCGCTCGGCGGCCCGGCGGGCCGCGTCGACCGTCGCGGGGTCACGAACGTCGAGCCCGGCGAGCCCGACCAGGGCCCGGTCGTGGTCCGCGCGCAGGGCGGCAGCGTCGGCGGTCGCGGCAGCTGCGTCGAGGGCGTGTGCGACGGTGTCCCGGGAGACCTCGAGGCGATCGGTCGAGGCGGCGACGCGGTGCTCGTGCTCGGCGGCCCGGGCGGCGGTACGGTCGTGGTCGGCCGCGACCTCGGCGGCACGTTCGGTGGCCTCGTCGGCCGCCCGCCGGGCGTGGCCGAGTTCGCGAACCCGGTCCATGGCCGGCGAGGCCTCCAGCGTGCGGACCTGCTCGGCGTGGCGCCGCTCGTCGTCCCGGGCGGCGTCACGGTCGGCGGTCAGGGACGCCAGCCGGTCTGCTGCCGTGTCGCGTTCACGCTCGGCGTCGCGAAGCCCCCGCTGGGTCCGTTCGTAGTCCCCGTGGGTGGCGGTGACGTCGAGCGCCCGGCGTCGCACGGCCGCGGCCGCGTACCGGCGGTAGGTGTCCAGGAAGGTGGCGGTGGCCTCGGCCGCGGTCGAGAACGACGCGAGCTGCGCACGGTCGGCCTCCAGCGTGCGGAATGCCTCGGCGACGTCCGCGACGACGGCCCGCGGCAGTGGGGGCAGCGCCTCGCTGAGCGCGTCGGAGAGCGCGTCCTCGTCCATCTGCCGGGACAGTTGCGGCCGCCGCAGCTGGATCAGCAGGTCGACCAGCGCCTCGTAGCGGTGCTCGCCGAGGCCGAACAGCTGGCGGTCGACCTCGGCCCGGTAGGCCTGGGCGGTGTCGAACACCTCGCCGTCGGTGTCGAGGGCCGCCCGCAGCCGGTCGCGCGTGAGGGCCTGGCCCGCGTCGGCGACGAGCGACGCCGTCCCGTCGGGGGCCTGGCCATCGCGACGGTTGTGGACCCGCCGACCGGTCACGAAGCCCCACTTGCTCGCGAGCCCTCGGCCCTTGACGGCGCGCATGCCGATGCCGAGGGTGCAGTAGCGCGGCCCGTCGTCGGTGAGCCTGCCGAACTCGATCCAGGTGTAGCCGAGGCGGTCGTCGTGACGGCCGAGCAGAAGGTTCCACTCCACGCGCTTGGCCGCGTCGCCATCGGGCTCGAGCCGGTGCGCGGCCACCTCGCCGTCCAGCAGGAACGGCAGGGTGAGCGCCAGCACCCGCGACTTTCCGGTCCCGTTGTTGCCGCGCAGCAGCAGCCGCCCACCGGAGAAGCGGAACTCCTCGTCGTCGAACCGGTAGAGGTTGAGCAGCCCGAGCCGCAACGGCTGCCACCGGGTCGTGGTCGGGACCGGGAGTTCAAGGGCAGGGTCGATTGCGTGCACGGTCAGGCTTCGAACAGGGTCGGGGACGGGGCCGGCAGCGTCGGCTCGCCCACGGCGTAGCGGGCGATCGCCGGGCGCGGCACGACCCCGGCGGGCACGGTCCGCACCAGCCCGACGGCCGCCAAGCGGTCGACGACCTCGCGGGCCAGCCGGACCTCGGCGCCGGGGTCGCGGACGTCACGGCGCCAGTGGGCCGCGTGTTCGGCGACGAGGCCGGCGACGAGGGCCTCGACCTCGTGGACGGCGACCACGGCGTCGGGGTCCTCGCGCAGGCGGCGGGCCAGGTCCTCAGCGACCAGCAGGGTGAGGTGCCCGTC
>CAZSQF010000425.1:0-2261 GCA_964608935.1 uncultured Actinomycetota bacterium
TGACGTCGACCCTGGCGTAGGCACGGCAGCGGGTGGCGTGGTGCCCGACCACCAGGAGGCGCGCTGGCGGCCACTCGCGCAGTCCGTGCAGCCACGCGGCCGATTCGCCGGCCGCCGCAGCGACGTCACGAGAGTTGGCGCACACCACGACGAGCTGTTGCTGCACCGACGCGCGAGCAGACGGATGCACGCGGATGCCCGGCAGAGCCCGGTGCCACTGCTCCACCGCAGTCCGGTGGTAGTAGCGCTCGCGGGAGACACCGTGACGGGCGGCGAAGTCCGCATCGCCGACGCCGTGCCGGATCAGACAAGCATGAACGAAAGATGACCACGTATCCATGGCGGCAGCATCGCATCGCTGGTGCGAACGGACGCAACGAGATGGTCGTCGCCTGCGGACAACCGACCGGGCGTCGTAGGCCGCCTGGGCACTCCCGGGCCGGTCACGCGCTTCGCGTCACCGGCAGCCGCCCCGAAACGGGTGACATCTAACGTCGGTCTTGGTTCCTCGGAGGGAGTCTGGGGGGCTCGTAGGGTGAGTCGTCGAGACCGGTTCTCTGGTTCGGCTACAAGCGGGTGACCGGAGCCAGCCCTGGGTTGGACTCCTGCAATCTGATCGTCGACCGGACGAACCCTCGGCGCACGTGCATCCCTGTTGAGGAACTCGGTGGCCAGCCTGCGAGCTGGACCCCTGTTGCAGATGTCTGGATGACACGCACCGACGACGGACCGTGCGCAGCGGCTGCCGTGCCGGAGCCCGGTCTGCACCAACCCACTGAAACGACAAGGACGGTGATGAACGACGATACGAAGCTGGTGCGGCTGGGCATCGACGTGGCCTGCCGCGCGGATCATCAGGCCAGTCTGGCGGATCCGACCGGGAAGCTGATGTGGTCGAGCCACCGGTTCCGCACCACCTGTGACGACCTCGAGGCGTTGTGGGCGCGGATCCCCGAGGGCGCCACAGTGGAGGTGATTGTGGAGCCGACCCGCAACGCCTGGGTACCGCTGGCGGCGTGGCTGCAAGCCCGTGGCGCCACGGTGTGGCTGGTGCCGCCGGAGCAGTCGGCCGACCTGCGCAACTACTACAACAAGCACACCAAGACCGACCGGCTCGACTCGCGGGTGCTGGCGCGGCTGCCGCTGCTGCACCCTGACGGGGAGCTGGCCGAGCTGGAGAACCTTGGGCCGGCCGATCCGCTCAAGCGGGCGGTGCGGCGACGGTCGAGCCTGCTTGAGCGGCGTGGCGCGAGCTCCAGGCGGGTGGATGCGCTGGTGGAGCTGCTCGGGCCACGCTGGACAGATGTGCTGGGCAGTGGGGACTACACCAAGACCGCCCTGTGGGTGCTTGAGACCCTCGCAGATCCGCGCGAACTGGCCCAGATGGACCTCGAAGTGCTGGCAGGCGAGCTGATCCGCCGCTCGCGTGGCGCGTGGCGCGACGCCAAGGCTGCCGAGCTGATCGCGGTCGCCGCCGAGAGCCTGACGCTGTGGCGCGCTGGCGGGCTGGACTTCGCCGAACTCGCCGCCGACATCGCCGCCGAGGTCCGCGTCATCCGCCAGCTACAGGCCGAGATCGACGCCCTCGACGGCCGCATCGAACGGCTCTACGACGCCGCCGACCCGGCCGGGATCGTCCGCTCCGCACCTGGGCTGGCAACCACCCTGGCCGCCGCGATCCTGGGCCGCACCGGCGATCTCAACCGCTTCCGCAACCTCGCCGGCGTGCGCGCCTTCACCGGCCTGGTCCCCAAGATCGACCAGTCCGGCACCACCGACAGCCACGGCCCCCCCACCAAAAAGGGCGACCCCGGACTGCGCCAGGCGCTCTACCTGGCCGCCGACCAGGCCCGCAAGGTCGACCCCACCCTCGCGGCCCGCTACCACCGGCTGGTCGTCGAACAGGGCAAGCACCACACCTCGGCGTTGTGCTCGATCGCACCCGTCCTGGCGACCCGGATCGCCGCGTGCTGGCGCAACGGCGAGCCCTACCTGCTGCGCGACGTCGACGGCCGCCCCATCACCGAGGCCGAAGGACGCGAGATCTGCACCACCCACTACAAGGTCACCGCCGAGCTTCGCCGCGCCCGGCGACGCAGCAGCGCTGCCAAGCAGCTCAAAGGCAGGACGGGTCGGCGCAGTCAGGAGTCGACCAAGGCCGCTCCGGCATCCGACCCGTCCCACGCCAAGCCTACGACCACAAGCAACCGAGACCAGCCGAAGAAAGTGCTAGCCCATGCTTGACATCCGTTAGGAACTCA
>CAZSQF010000426.1:0-2256 GCA_964608935.1 uncultured Actinomycetota bacterium
ACCGGATTCTTCCACCACACCGCGACACGCCTGGGGCTGGTCGAGGAGGGGATCTTCGTCCCCACGGGCGAGACCCTGGACGAGATCCTCCTGCGGGTGCTGGGCCCGGGCCTGGAGGGCCGTCCGCTGTTCACCGAGACCCCGGGCTTCGTCGCCCTGACCTTCCGGGGCGCCTACGCGCTCTCCGACGCCCAGGAGCTCCTTTTCTCCGCGACGAACCTGCTGGACCGCAACTACCGTATCCACGGCTCCGGCTTCGACGCCCCCGGGATCGGCCTCACCCTCGCCTACACGGCCCGTTTCTAGCAGGGTGCCGGTGCGCCGAGAATCGTGGGACTAGCAGGGTTCCGACGCACGCCCCCGTTGCCGCTTCAGGACCGTCCGCAGGGCCCGCAACAGGGTCTCGCTGTCGAAGGGCTTGGCGACGAAGGGATGACGGCTGTCGATGATCTCCGAATGGCCGTGCATGTGCTCCGCATACGCGGACATGTAGACGACTTCCAGATCGGGATACTTCTCCAGCAGGCGCCGGTACAGCTCCGGGCCATGGGCGCCGAACATGACGACGTCGGTGAGCAATACGTCGACGCCAGGGCCCACCGGGTCGAGGATCCCCTCCGCCTCCTCGAGAGACGTGGCGGTGAGCACGCGGTAGCCGCGGGAGGAAAGCATCCGCTCAGCGAGGGTGACGACGGCCGGCTCGTCGTCGACGACGAGGATCGTACCCCGTTCGGGCCCGAGCTCGGGCTCGGGCTCAACCTCGGCGCCCGCCTCGGGAGCCCGCCGTGTCGATCGGGCATCGGCCGGCTGGAGGTACACCCTGAAGGTCGTGCCTCGCCCCGGCTCCGACTCCAGCACGATGTGGCCGTCGTGGCGCTCGACGATGCTGGATACCGACGCCAGGCCGAGGCCCGTGCCCCTGCCCACCTTCTTGGTCGTGAAGAACGGCTCGAAGGCACGTTTCCGGACGTCCGGATCCATCCCCGTGCCCGTGTCGGCGACGCTGAGCGACACGTAGGTTCCCGCCGGGAGACCCTCGACCTCGTCTTCCGTCACCGTGACGTCGCGGGCTTCCAGATCGAGCTCGCCACCATCCGGCATGGCGTCGCGAGCATTCACCGCCAGATTGATGAGCAAGTGCTCGATCTCCACGGGATCGGCCTCGACCCGTCGGAGCTCTGAGGGAATGCGGGCCGTCAAGCGGACGCGCTCGCCGACCAGCTTCTCCAGCACGGGCAGGAAGTCTCCGATCAGCCCGCCGAGATCGACGTCCCTTCGCTCGACCGGATTCCTCCTGCTGAAGGCCAGCAGCCGCTGGGTGAGCTTCGCGGCTCGCTCGGAGAGCCTGCGCACGAGCTCGGCGTCATCTCGCACCGGCGACCCTTCCGGCAACGCCTCGAGGATGAAATCAGTGTGTCCGAGGATGCCGGTGAGGAGATTGTTGAAGTCGTGCGCCACGCCCCCCGCCAGCTCGCCCACCGCCTCCATCCTCTCGGTGCGCCGCAGCTGATCCACCAGGCGCCGTCGCTCGATCATCGAGTGGTGGCGCTCGATGCTGTAGCGCACCCCCCGGGCCAGCAGCGTCCCGTCCAACCTGTCCTTGACCAGGTAGTCCTGGGCGCCGGCCTGGACTGCCCGGGCCCCGAGCTCGCCGTCGTCGATGGCGGTCAGGATGATCACCGGCACGGCCGGGTCCGTCTCCAGAAAGCTCTCCAGCGTCGCCAGCCCCGTGCTGTCGGGAAGGCCGAGGTCGAGGAGCGCCGCATCGCGGCCGGGCTCGCGCACGAGCTCCATCCCCGCATCGAGGCGCTCGACGACCTCGAGCGTGGCCCGGAGCTCGCCGCCGGCGGAGTGGATCATCTCCTGGATGAGGCGTGCGTCGTCGGGATCATCCTCGATCAGCAAGAGGCGAACCGGGGGCTTCGGGGCCCCGTCGCTCTGTTGGACAGCGGGTCTCACGGTTTCGATAACCGGTGATCGATTTTACTGATGAATACGTATTTCTACGCATGCGTGACTTCTATGTGACCGCGGACCCGAGTGTATGCCATGCAACGTATGCTTTAAACACCGGATGAACCCGAGCTTTCGCGACCGAAATGCGCAGGTCTCCGGCGAGTCAGCGGAGCCTCCGATCCCCGTGGCTCCGGTTTCGCGTAGACGGTCGCCCTGAGTACTCGAACCGGGCTCTCAGAAGCGAACGCCGCCGCCGATGACGACCTCGTTGTTGCCCTCGGTGATGAGAAGCTTGAGCTG
>CAZSQF010000427.1:0-2245 GCA_964608935.1 uncultured Actinomycetota bacterium
AGCTCCTGGTTGGTCATCTGGAAGCAGCCGTCACCGTCGATCGCCCAGACGGTCGAGTCGGGCATCGCCACCTTCGCGCCGATCGCGGCGGGGACGGCGAAGCCCATCGTGCCGAGCCCGCCGGAGTTGATCCACTGCCGACCGCGCGTGTACGGGATGATCTGGGCGGCCCACATCTGGTGCTGGCCGACCCCGGCGACGTACACCGCGTCGTCCCCCCACGTGTCGTAGATGGCCCGGATCGCGGTCTGGGGCTTGAGCACGCCGGTCTCGGGCTGGTCGACCCGCAGTGGGTGGTCGCGCTTGAGCTCGTCGAGCCGGGCGCGCCACGCCGTAGCGTCGGGCGAGTAGCGGGCGTCGTCGTCCTTGTCGTCGAGCACCTTCAGGATCTGCTCGAGCACGACCCGCACGTCGCCGACGATGGGCACGTCAACCGGCCGGTTCTTGCCGATCTCTGCCGGGTCGACGTCGACCTGCACGATGCGGGCGTCGGGGGCGAACGACCCGAGCTGACCCGTGACCCGGTCGTCGAAACGGGCGCCGAGGGCGATCAACAGGTCCGACTCCTGGAACGACCGCACGGCGGCGTAGTGGCCGTGCATGCCGGGCATGCCGACCGCGAGGTCGTGGGTGTCGGGGAACACGCCGCGGGCCATCAGGGTGGTGACCACCGGCAGCCCGAGCCGGGTCGCGAACTGGTAGAGCTCGTCGGCGGCGCCGGCCCGCACGAGGCCACCGCCGGCGTAGACCACCGGACGCCTGGCACCGGCGATGAGGTCGAGCGCCTCGCGGATCATCTTGCCGTGACCGCGGACGGTGGGGCGGTAGCCGGGCAGGTCGATCCGCTCGTCCCAGGACCACGCGAAGCGGGCGTTCAGGACGTCCTTCGGGATGTCGACGAGCACGGGCCCGGGCCGGCCGCTCTTGGCGACGTGGAACGCCTCCTTGATCGCGTCCGCGATCCGCTCCGGCGAACGGACGAGCTCGTTGTGCTTGGTGATCGGCATCGTGATGCCGGTGACGTCGGCCTCCTGGAATGCGTCGGAGCCGATCGCGGAGGTCGCCACCTGCCCGGTGATCGCGAGCACGGGGATCGAATCCATGTGCGCGTCCGTGAGCCCCGTGACGAGGTTGGTCGCGGCGGGGCCCGAGGTCACGATGCACACGCCGACGCGTCCGGTCGCGTGGGCGTACCCCTCGGCCATGTGGGCCGCACCCTGTTCGTGGCGTACGAGGACGTGTGTCAGCGACGCGTCGATCAGCGGGTCGTAGGCGGGCAGGATCGCGCCGCCCGGGTAGCCGAACACGACGTCGACACCGAGGGCCTCCAGGCTCTTCATCACCGCCTGCGCGCCCGTGATCTCCATGACCGTCCTCTCCTCCTACGTCCGCCGGAGCCCCTGATCCCGCCTCCTACGAAGAGAACCTCCCGGTTCCGGGAGGTTCGCGCGTGCTCGTTGCGAGGCGAGCACGCGCTACGGAACGACGAGCACGTCGAGGACGGCGTCACGACGCCGCACTCGGGTGCTCTGGTCCCGCAGCACGTGGGCTCCTTGCAACGCCTGTTGGCTCCGCCCGTCCGCCCGACGGGCACGCCGATGGTCGCCGATGTGCTCCCGCAGCGCAAGTCCCCGCCTGTGCGCCCGGCGACGACGGGTCAGGTGTCGTCGCTGAGGACCTTGCGCGTGGCCGCCGCGATGCCGGGTGCGTCGAGCCCGACCTCGGTCAGGATCCGGTTCGGGTGGCCGTGGGGGAGATAGCCGTCGCGGATCCCGAGCCGCAGGACCGGGGGCGCCTTGCCGACGCCGGCCCGCTCGACGAGCCGGTCCGCGAGCTCTGCGCCGGCGCCGCCGCCGACGAAGCCGTTCTCGACGGTGACGACCAGCGGCGCGGCCGCGGCCGCGTCCAGCATCGTCGGGTCGGCCGGCCGCACGCTGCGGACGTCCCAGACGGCCGCCTCGTACCCGGCGTCGGCGAGCAGTGCCGCCGCCTCGAGCGCGGCGACCACCCGGTCGCCGACCGCGAGCACGCAGACGTCATCGCCGTCCCGCAGCCGGCGCGCGGCCAGCCCCTCGGCCTGCGGCAGCTCACGGATCCCGGCGGCGGACGCCAGCTCGGCGGCGGTGATGGCCGCGCCCTTCGGGAAGCGGAGCGACACCGGTCCGTCGAGCCCGACGCCGACGCGCAGCAACCCCGCCAGCTCCTCGGCGCAGGACGGCGCCAGCACGGTCATGGTCGGGATGCG
>CAZSQF010000428.1:0-2244 GCA_964608935.1 uncultured Actinomycetota bacterium
CAGCCGGGCTGTCAGCGCGCTCGCTGCGAATGCGGCCGCGAACACGGCCGCGCCCGTCAGCACGATCGTGGGCCCGCTCGGCACGTCGAGGTGGTACGAGGCATAGAGCCCGACCACGCTGACCGCGATCCCGATCATGGTGGCGAGCCCCAGCATCGCGCCCATCGACCGGGTCACCAGTCGCGCCGCAGCGCCGGGGATGACCACCGCCGCGGCGATCAGAAGGACCCCGAGCACCCGCACGCTGGCCACGACCACGGCTGCGGTCATCAGGCTGAACACGAGCTCCATGGCGCCCGTGCGCACCCCGTGGGCAGCCGCGACCTCCGGGTCGAAGGTGGTGAACACGAGCCGCTTGTAGAGCAGCGCCAGCACGAGCGCGAAGGCCGCGGCGACCCCGCCGGCGACCCACAGGTCGACCGTGCCGACGCCGAGGATGTTGCCGAACAGCAACGCCTCGAGATTGACCCGGGCCGGCACGAGTGCCAGCACCGCGACCCCGACCGCGAAGATCGCGGTCGTGACGATCCCGATGGCCGCGTCGGCGTGCAGGCCCCGCCGGCGCGTGATCCGGTCGATGAGCAGCGCCGCGACGAGGGTCGCCGCCAACGCCCCCACGTAGATGCCCCCACCGAGGCCGGCGCCGCCGACGCCGAGCGCCACCCCGACGGCGACGCCACCGAGGACGGCATGTGCCAGGCCGTGGCCGATGTAGCTCATGCGGCGCAGCACGACGAAGCTCGACAGGGCGCCGCACAGCCCGCCGACGAGCACACCGGCGATCATCGCCCGGCCGAAGAAGGCGTAGGCGAACGGCTCGGCGAGCCAGGTGATCACCGTGGGACCTCCGGGACGGGCAGGTCGTCCAGCAGGGGGTCGATCCCGCGCGGCGCCCGGGTCACCAGGGGCGCCTCGTCGACGATCACGACCCGGTCGCCGTCGCGTAGCACGCGCATCGGCGCTCCGTAGGTTCGGGCCAGCACGTCCGAGGTCAGCACCTGCGTCGGGTCCCCGTCGGCGGCGATGCGGCCGTTCAGGCACACCACTCGAGGCAGATGCGCGGCGACGAAGTTGAGGTCGTGGGTGGTGAGCAGGACCGTCAGCCCGTCCGCGTTCAGCTCGGCCAGCAGACCGAGGATGTCGCGCCGGGTCGCGAGGTCGACGCCGCTGGTGGGCTCGTCGAGCAGGAGCAGCTCGCAGCGTCGCAGCAGCGCGCGAGCGAGGAACATGCGCTGCTGCTGCCCGCCCGACAGCTCGCGGATGTGGCGGTCGCGCAGGGTCCCGATGCCGAGCCGGTCGAGCAGCTCGCGGGCGTGCCGACGCTCGTGGCGCGAGAACCACGGCAACGCCGCGCTGGCGCTGCTGTTGCCGAGCAGCACCACCTGCTCGACCGTGAGCGGGAAGTCCCAGTCGATGTGCTCGACCTGCGGCACGTAGCCGACGGACGCCGGCGCCCGGCCCGCGACGACCTGCCGATAGGCGATCTCGACCGCGCCGTGGTGGACGTCGGCCTGGCCGGTGAGCGCCCGCAGCAGCGTCGTCTTGCCGGAACCGGACGGTCCGACCACGCCGACGAGCTCGCCCTGCGCCACCTCGAGCGAGAGGTCGCGCAACGCCACCCGGTTGCCGTAGCCGACCGTCGCGTCCCGCAACCGGACGGCGAGGTGGTCGCTCACTGGGCAGGCTCCGAGTTGCGAATCGTTCGCAGGATATCGCGCGTTGCACCGTGGTGACGTCGACTAGCGTGCGCGCACCGATGAGCGCCATCCCGGTCGTCCTCGACGACACCCACCGACGCCACGACCCGCCGTTCGAGCTCAACAGCGGACAGCGGGTGTCGCCCGTGTACGAACGACCGGAGCGGGCTGATGCCATCGCGGCGGCGCTGCGCGAGGCCGCCCATCCCGAGGTGGCGGCGGTCGCGCACGGCGACGAGCCCCTGACCGCGGTGCACGACCCCGCGATGGTGGCGTTCCTGCGCGACGGCTACGACCGGTGGCGTGAGGCGGGCGGGCCGCAGGTGATGATCGCCGACACGTTCCGCTCGCCGGCGTGGGCCCGCGGGGGCCGCCCGTCCGCCTCCCCGATCGGCGCACTCGGATGGTGGTGCTTCGACACCGCCACCCCGCTGGTCGAGGGCTCGTACGCCGCGGGCCGTGCCGCGGTCGACGTCGCCCTGACGGCGGCGGACCTCGTCGTTGCCGGCGACGACCGGCTCGTGTACGGCCTCACCCGGCCTCCCGG
>CAZSQF010000429.1:0-2241 GCA_964608935.1 uncultured Actinomycetota bacterium
CGAGCAGGCTGAGCTCGACGCGGTGGTTGCCGGCGTGCTCGAGGGCCGTGGTGCGACGGTGGTGATTGCGGGGCCGGCGGGGATCGGCAAGACGGCCCTTGTGGATCAGGCCCGTATGAGGGCGCTGCAACAGGGTCTGGCGGTGTTGGCCGCGCGCGGTGGGGAGCTCGAGCGCGACTTCGGCTTCGGCGTGGTCCGCCAGCTGCTCGAAGGGGTGGTGCGCCGTGCGAAGCCGGAAGAACTACAACGGGCCGCCACGCTTCGCCTGGACCTTGCCGGTAGCGAAATGCTACCATCCGGCCATGCCGGTAAACATGCACATCCGAGATCTGGACGAGCCCACGCATCAGGAGCTCGTCCGGCGTGCCGACGCGGCGGGGATGAGTCTGCGTTCCTACGTGATCGAGGTGCTGCACCGCCACGCCGCTCTGCCGACGTTGGACGACTGGCTCGACGACGTGCGGGGCGACCCGCCGCTACCGAGCGAGGGGCCCGACAGCGTGACCTTGGTTGAGGAGGGCCGTGAGGACAGCGACGTCGCGTGAGCGGTCGCCTGCTGGTCGTGGACGCGTCGGTCGTTGTCGAGGTGCTGCGGCGCTCGGAGCGTGGGGATGCGGTCGCGATGGCGATGCGTGGGGCCACGCTCGCGGCGCCCGCGCACTTGGATGCCGAAGTGCTGTCGGCCCTGGGACGGTTGGTTCGGGCCGGCGACGCCCAGCCCGCGACGGTCAGCCACGCGTTCGACCGGCTGGTCCGGCTTCCCGTCGAGCGCTATCCCATCGCCCCCTTGGTCCAGCGGGCCTGGGCCCTGAGGAAGAGCATCGCGTTGCGTGACGGGCTCTATGTCGCCTGCGCCGAGACGCTCACCGCCACGCTGCTGACCCTCGATGGTCGCTTGACCCGGAGTGCACCTGTCTCCGTCGAGACGCTCCCCGCCACCTGAGGTGAAAATCCCAAGTGCGACCTGGCCTGCTCACCGCAGCAGAAGCAGGATCCCGATCATGGCCGTGTACAGGTGTGCCCAGGCCGGTGGATTGAACGGACCCTCCCGCCGGGTCGCCAGGAAGCCGATGGCGAAGAGCATCCCGCCCACGATCCCGACCCAACCTGCCCAGCGTGGAAGCTCGCCGTCTGCGAGCACGGCCGCCCCGAGGATCGCAAAGGCGACGTAGGCCGAAACCATGTGCACGGCATACAGCGACCCTGACCAGCTGTCGAGAGCGGCGAAGCCCTCCGGGAGATCGCCACGCTCCACGGTCTGCTCGGCGGCCCAGGGGACCACCGTCAGCCGGAACGCAAGCGACGCGACCCAGCACACCGCCCCGAGCGCGTAGACGATGCCGGCCATCAGGCTCAGAACGACGGCAACGCCATCGCCGACCACAGCCGCCAGGCCGAGCACCCCAGCGGAGGTGAGGAACATGGCCGGGATCATCCACATGTGGATCCACGCTCGACGGCGCCGATCGACGTGGATGACCGGCAGCGCCTCGCGCATCGGCTGGTCGTAGACGAGCTTCCAGCCCCCGGCGCCGACCAGGAAGACGACCAGCCCCGCGACCAGGACGATGCCTACCAGCTCGTGTTCCTGCATCTGCAGCTCCTGCCCCGGCCGCGACTGCTGCTCCGGGCTCACTGCTCACTAGGTGTTGGGCCTGCCCCGAGATGGGGGTGATCCACAACACTAGGCGCACGCGATGCCGGCCTCGCGTACGCCCCCTGATGTTCGGCTTCGCCCCACACGAGCAACACCGGCAGACGGCACGTTGGTGTCCATCCGGCCCGGGCTACCGTCTGCGGGGGCCGTGACGGAGGACCGGATGCGATCAGCGCCGTTGGGTGGTGCCCGCATCGATCGTGCCACGCAGCGGTGGGTCATTGCGACCGGCCGGCCGGTCCGTTTCCGCGAGCAGCCGTGGCTTGATGGGCCGGTCGGCGCCCCCGAGGGCATCGGTGACGGATGGATCGGGCAGCACGCGGACCGGATCGGTGCGTCAACGAGCGACAGCGATGAGGGTGGGCTGCGCCGTACCTGACCCCACCGGGTCATCCGGGCGCGGCTACGGTGCCGGGGATCGCCACACCGCGGGACCGCGATCACGTCGGCAGGGAGCGATGTCATGGCCGAGGATGGTGAGGTTGCTCGCACGGTGAGCGCCACCCGCGAGCTGGCCGCGCCGGCGGATGTCATCTTCGAACTCATCGCCGACCCGTCCCAGCAGCCACGGTGGGACGGGAACG
>CAZSQF010000430.1:0-2240 GCA_964608935.1 uncultured Actinomycetota bacterium
TCGGCATCAGCATCGTCGTCGTCGAGCACATCATGCGGGTCATCCTCGACCTGTGCGACCATCTGACGGTGCTCAACTTCGGCAAGGTGATCGCCCGGGGCGAGCCGCGTGAGTGCCTCGAGGACGACGAGGTCGTGACCGCCTACCTGGGACATGGCCGTGCTTGAGATCCAGGACATCCAGGCCGCCTACGGCGACGCCCGTGTGCTCATGGGCGTGTCGTTGACGGTCGGCGACGGCGAGATCGTCGCGTTGCTGGGGCCCAACGGTGCCGGCAAGACCACGCTGGTCAAGACCGTGGCGGGCATCATGGCGCCGTCGGCAGGACGTGTCCGGGTCGACGACGTCGACCTCACCGAGCTTGCGTCCCACCAGATCTGTGCGGCCGGGGTGGCGGTCGTGCCCGAGGGACGGCGGCTGTTCACCCGGCTGACCGTGCGCGAGAACCTCGAGGTCGGCGCCTACACGCCGGCTGCCCGCCAGCACCTCGACGAGAGCCTCGAGCGCGTGCACGAGCTGTTCCCGCGCCTTGCGGAGCGGCCCGAGCAGATCGCCGGGACCTTGAGCGGCGGCGAGCAGCAGATGGTCGCCATCGCGCGTGGCCTCATGAGCCGGCCGCGGTTCCTGCTCATGGACGAGCCGTCGCTCGGCCTGTCGCCGCTGCTCGTCGACACCGTGTTCGGCCTCATCGCCCAGATCACCGAGCTCGGCGTCGGCGTGCTGCTCGTCGAGCAGAACGTGGCCCAGGCGCTCGAGATCGCGGCGCGCGGCTACGTCCTCGAGCAGGGCGAGATCGTGGAGTCGGGCAGCCGCGACGAGCTGCTGGCCAGCCCCCGCGTCCGCCAGGCCTATCTGGCGCTGTGAAGCCCTTCCGACCCCGATGCAGGAGCCGTGATGTCGTCCCGCCACCTCGTCCTCACCGCCGACCAGGCCGACTACGCCGTCCCCGCGGAGCACGACGGCCACAGCGACGGGTTCCGTCGCTGGCTCGCCGTGGACGTCGACTCGTCGGTCCACCTGCGCTTCGGCCTGTGCGAGCTCGACCCGCAGGGATCGGTCGACTGGCACGTCCACTCGTTCGAGGAGAGCTTCTACGTCCTCGAGGGCGAGGTCGTGTGCGAGACCCCCGAGGGAGCCTTCCTGCTGACCGAGGGCGACTACGGCTATGTGCCCGTTGCCGCGCCGTTCCGGTGGCGCAACCGTGGGTCCGCGCGAGCGAGGTGGGCCGTCATGCAGGCGCCCCAACCACGGCCGGGGGACACCACCGACACCTTCCACGTGCAGCCCGACATCTCGCACGGCTCGCCGCAGCCCATCGATGCCCGCGATCCGCGGACGCGCTCGTTCGGGCACATCGACGCCGCCAACATGGAGGTCGGCAACCAGACCCAGGACCAGCTGGCCGTCTCGGCGAGCATGCGCACAGCACTGCTCGTGTACAGCGGCATCACCGTGAAGATGATGGTCGACAGTGACCTCGGCGCCTTCCTCCAGACCATGTTCATGGTCCAGTACGAACCGAGGGGAGTCGCCGGCGCCCACGACCACCCCTTCGAGGAGGTCTACCTCATCGTCGAGGGTGAGGTCGACGCGGCCTTCGACGGCGAGCGGTACCGGCTGCGTCCCGGCGACATCGCCTGGGCAGGGGTCGGCTGCGTCCACGAGTTCTCGAATCCGGCCGATGTCCCGGTCCGCTGGCTCGAGACACAGGCGCCGCAACCGCCGGGACGGCACGCGTACCGGTTCGGTCGCGACTGGAGCTACCTCACCGACCAGCTCGGTTGACCACCGCCAGATCGCCTGACAGGGAGGACGAGGCATGGCCGAGGAACGTGGCAGTGTCGTGATCATCGGCGGCCGCGCAGGGATCGGGCGCGCGATCGCCCAGCACTACGCAGATGCCGGCCGCGAGGTCGTGCTGACCAGCCGCGACCCGGAGCGGGCAGGGTCGGCCGCGACCGAGATCGGTGGGCGGACCCGCGGGATCGCCCTCGACCTGGCGCAGCCGCACGACATCGCGGGTGCGCTGGCCGACGTCGGGCCGGTCGAGTACCTGGTTCTCGGGGCGGTCGACCGCGACGACAACGCGGTCAGGGACTACGACATCGACGGGGCCATCAACCTCGCGACGTTGAAGCTCGTCGGCTACACGGAGGTCGTGCACGCGCTCGTGCCGCGGCTCGACGACAACGCGTCGATCGTCGTGTTCGGCGGGCTCGCCAAGGAACGGCCGTATCCGG
>CAZSQF010000431.1:0-2231 GCA_964608935.1 uncultured Actinomycetota bacterium
TGGGAGAGCGCCTGCTTTGCAAGCAGGAGGTCGGCGGTTCGAGCCCGCCTGGCTCCATTGACGTTCCGCGAAGGCGCCCCTGAATCAGCCCTTAATCCCGTCCAGCGCCTGCCGAAGATCTTCGATCAGATCCTCGGCGTTCTCGATCCCGACCGAGTATCGGATGAGCGACTCCGGGATCCCGGCCTCCGCCCGCTCGGTTTCGGTGAGCTCCACGTGGCTGGTGGTCGCCGGCGGACCCACCAGGGTCGCCACCGAACCGAGGGAGGCCGCGCGGTGGGCGAGCCGGAGCGCGCCGAGGAACCGCTCGACGCTTTCCGAACCCCCGGCCAGGGACAGGCTCAGGACGCCCCCGAAGCCCTTCATCTGCCGGCGGGCCACCTCATGTCCAGGGTGGCCGGCGAGGCCCGGGTAGAACACGTCATCGACGGCCGGGTGTCCCGTGAGGAACTCCGCCACGGCCTGCGCATTGGCGTTGTGGCGCTCGATCCGCAGCTCCAGCGTACGGAGTCCCCGGGCCAGGAGGAAGGCCGAGTTGGCGTCCAGGGAGGCCCCGTTGATCTCCCGGAAGTGGAAGATCCGCTCGACCAGCGCCCGGGCCCCCACCACCACCCCTCCCATCGCGTCGGAGTGGCCTCCCAGGAACTTGGTGGCGCTGTGCACGACCAGGTCGGCCCCCAGCGCGAGAGGCCGCTGGTTGATCGGGGTGGCGAAGGTGTTGTCCACCACCACCGTTGCGCCCACGTCGCGGGCCGCCCCGGCCAGCCGCGCGAGATCCAGGACCTGGAGGGTGGGGTTCGTGGGGCTCTCGAGGTAGAGGATCCGACATCCGCCGCCCACCGCTTCCTCCACGGCATCGTGGTCGTCGGTCGCGCACAGGACGGCCTCTATCCCGAACCGGGGCAGGAACTCGGTGAAGATCTTGCCCGTGCCCCCGTACGTGTCCCGGATGCTCACGACCCGATCCCCGGGCGACAGCAGTGCGAACAGCGTGTTGCTCACCGCGGCCATTCCTGTGGCGAAGCTGGTCGCCGCTTCTCCTTCCTCCAGAGCGCGAACCTTCCCTTCGAAGAGCTCCACCGTGGGGTTGCGGTTGCGGGAGTAGATGTAGCCGGGCCCTTCCCCCGCGCCCGCTGCACGCCACGCCTCCAGGTCGTCGTACCCGAAGGTCACGCCGTGGAAGACGGGGGCGACGGTGGCTCCTTCAGGCGGGGCCGTCGGCTCCCCACCCCAGACGGAACGGGTCGAAGGACCCCAGGAAGAGGATGTGCTCATATCGCGTCAGTTTGCAGCGCGGCGCGGCGCGGGGCAAGGTGGTGGGCGGATGTCGCGGTGGGACCGCCGTCTCCCGCCCGCGCGGCCTGAACGAACCGCTCCCAGGCGAGTAGTGCTTCCCATGGAGTCGTTCCTGGAGGATCCGGCCCTTACCGTGGCGCTTGCGGTCGCGGCGGGGATGGTGGCCCACGTGATCGCGCGGCACCTGAGGGTCCCGAGCATCGTCCTCCTCCTGCTCGTGGGTGCCCTGCTGGGACCGGAGCTCGCGGGCGTCATCCGGCCTGAAAGCCTGGGGCGGGCGCTCCTGGATCTGGTCGGAATGGGCGTGGCGGTGATCCTGTTCGAGGGCGGATTGAGCCTCAGCATCCATCGGCTGCGGGGGGAAGCGAAGACGCTCCGGCGGCTCATCACGGGCGGCGTGCTCGTCACCGCCGTGGTCGCCGCCGTCGCGGCCCATAGTCTCATGGCCTGGCCGTGGGAGCTCGCCGTTCCATTCGGAGCGCTCCTCGTCGTAACGGGCCCCACGGTCGTGCAGCCCGTGCTCCGGCGGGTTCCTGTCCGGCAGAATCTGGCTACGATCCTCGAAGGCGAGGCCGTCCTCATCGACGGGATCGGGGCGATCCTCGCCGTCGTGGCGCTGGAGCTCGTGCTGACCACCGGAGCGATGACCGCGGCGGCCGACCTCCTCAGCTTTCCGCTCCGCCTGGCCGTCGGCATCCTGATCGGGGTGCTCGGCGGGCTGCTGATCGGCGTGCTCCTCCGCACCGAGAAGCTGGTGCCGGAGGGCCTCGAGAACGTCCTCACCCTCGCGTTCGTGTTGGCCCTCTTCCAGGTGAGTGAGGCCGCGCTGGCGGAGACGGGCATCATGGCGGCGGCCGTGGCGGGCATGGTCGTCGGCAATATGGAAACGCCGGTGGATAGGGCGCTGAAGGAGTTCAAGGAACAGTTGACGGTGT
>CAZSQF010000432.1:0-2226 GCA_964608935.1 uncultured Actinomycetota bacterium
CGGCCACACGCTGTTGCGCCGGGCCCACTTGACGACGTCCTCAAGGGTGCCGGTGAGGAAGTTGTGCTGCATGCCGGCGAGGCCGGCGGCTTCGTGGTTCACCGCGCCCACTCCCCTCGGCCTTCGAGGCCCACCCGGCGGATGGTGGTCTCCGAGGTGCGGCCGACGTCGACGGCCTCGAGCCGGCGGCCCCTGTTCAACGGGCCCCAGTCGAGCCCACCCTGGCTGATCAACCAGGCGAAGGCGATCAGGAACGGGATGGTGAACTCGGCGATCACCCCGAGCGAATAGGCGCCGAGTGACCGGTACGTGACCGCCCACGGGAACAGGAAGATGATCTCGATGTCGATGATGATGAAGATCATGGCCACCAGGTAGAAGCGGACCGGGAACCGGCTCGGTGGCCGCTGCGCGGGGACGATGCCGCTCTCGTAGGGGGCCGACTTGGCCGCCGTCGGCCGCCGTGGCGCCACGAACTTGGTGGTGATGATGCTGCCAAGGACGAACACGACGGCAAGGACGAACGTCAGTACCAGTGCCAGGTAGTCCTCCACGTCGTCCCTCCCTTCGTCAGGCGTCGACGGTGGCGCGGGCGGCCATGATGGCCTTGTCACGCCGGTGCAGCACGTTGCAGGTGATGGCGAACACGATCAGCGAGGCGAGCATGGTCAGCACGGCCGGCACGCGCAGCGTGCCCAGGTCGCGGACCATGACCACCGACTGGATCGGCGCGCTCGTGTCGGGCTCGGCGGGCGGCGGGGCCTCGCCGAAGGCGACCTCGACGTCGACGGCCTCCTGCACCTGCACGATCGTGTAGTGGGGCGGGTGCGGGCCGGGGACCCAGTTGTTGAAGAAGTTCTCGTCCTTGCCGCCGGTGCGGTAGGCGTCGAGGATCACGAAGTCGCTCTCGGACTCGAACATCTGCACCCGCGAGCCCTCGGTGGTGAGGGCGGCGCCGGCCGTGGCCTGGGCTTCGCCCCGCGCCGGATCCTCGGGTGCCAGGCGCTCCCAGTCGGCGAGGTCGTGGGCCTTCGCGAGCTGCGCGGCCGACAGGTCGTCGGCCGTCTGCGTCGTCACCACCTCCTCCACCTCCCAGTGCGGGGCGGTACCGACGTAGCCGATGCCGTAGATGGCCCACACGAAGGCCATCAGGACCATCCAGCCGGAGAGGCCGGCCATGGCCACGAGGAAGCCGAGGCGGCTGCCCAGGTTGGTGCCGAGCAGGAGGTAGACCGAGCCCATCAGCACGGCGATGCCGGTGACCACGATGAGGATGCCGCGGATGCGCGTCGAGCCGGCCGTGTCCCACGTCAGCGAGAACGCCAGGAGGTTGTGGGCGGCGACGATCACTGCTGGTCCTCCTGCGGTGATGCCAGCCCGCGCTCGTAGTCGACGATGGCCTGGATCTGGTCCTGGGTCAGCACCACGCCGAAGAACGGCATGCGGCCGCTGGCCTTGCCCTGGCGACCATAGGCGTCACCGAACTCCTTGCCGTCGGCCACGAAGTCGTAGTGCTCCTGCTCGTCGGGCAGCTGGTTGACCACGTTGCCCAGGGGCGGGCCGAACGCGCCGCTCCCCGGTGCTTCGGGCTCGTAGTAGGACCAGCCGGCGGTGTGGCAGCGGGCGCACTGCGTGTTGAACAGCGCCGCACCCATCGACGCCTCCTGGCCCGAGGCGATGATGTGCTCGATCTCGGTCCGCGTGCTCTCTGCCCGGAGCCGCTCCTGGTCGCCTTCGGCAGCGGCCACGGCCGCTTCGGCATCGGCCAGCGCCGCCTCGGGGTCGCGCAGCACGGCGAGGTGGGCCTCGGCCTCGGCGGTGGCCCGCTCGCGCGCCTCCTCCTCGCTGATCGTCACCGAGTGGAGGTACTCGATGAGGTTGTCGATCTGCTGCTCGTTCATGGGGCCGCCGCCCTCGAGCCCCCATGCCGGCATCGGCGAGAAGGGCCGCCCGTACACCAGCACCTCGCGGAGCTGCTCGTCGGTCATCCGCCAGGTCACGTCGTCGAGCGAGGGGGCCTTCCACGTGACCTGACGCAGGCTGCCGTCCGGATCGGTCATCGTGTAGCTCACCAGGCCGCCGGACACGCCGCCGTGGCAGGTGGTGCAGTCGAACCCGCCGGCTGCCGTGGACGCGTAGAGGCCCTCGCCCCGGTGGGCGAAGACGGCGTTGAAGTTCTCGATGGCGCCCGACTGCCGGCCGGGCTCGGCCAGCCTGTACAGCGGC
>CAZSQF010000433.1:0-2221 GCA_964608935.1 uncultured Actinomycetota bacterium
GGGAGCATTTCGAGATGCGGATCCACAAGCGCCTCATCGACATCCTGGAGCCAACCCCCAAGACGGTGGATTCCTTGATGCGGCTGGATCTCCCGGCCGGTGTGGAGGTCGAGATCAAGGTATGAGGAACCATCCCGCTCGCAAACGAAAGGGAACCTGAGGTTCGATGATGAAGGCCATCCTGGGCGAGAAGTTGGGCATGACCCAGGTCTTCGAGGGCGAGGATGCCCGGGCGATCCCGGTCACCGTCCTGAAGGCTGGGCCCTGTCGCGTCGTCCAGATCAAGCGTCCCGAAACGGATGGGTATGGCGCCATACAGATCGGCTTCAAGGATGTCCCCAGAAAGCGGATGACCAAGCCGTTGGCCGGGCACTTCGACAAGGCGGGGGTACCGCCCCTCCGTCACCTGGTGGAGGTGCGGGTGGACGACGTCGATCAGTACCAGATCGGCCAGGAGATCACCGTGGCGGAGATCTTCGAGAAGGGTCAGAAGGCCGACGTGGCAGGGGTCACCAAGGGCAAGGGGTTCGCGGGAGTCATCAAGCGGCACAACTTCGCCGGACAGGGCTCCAGCCACGGGGTACACAAGGTCCACCGCGCCCCCGGGGCCATCGGGGCCTGTGCCACCCCCTCACGGGTGTTCCGGGGGAAGCGCATGCCCGGCCGGTTGGGCGCTGAACGGCGCACCGTCTTGAACCTGGACGTGGTGGACGTCGACGCCGACCGGGGGATCTTGCTCCTCAAGGGAGCCATCCCCGGCCCCAACGGCGGGGTGGTGCTGGTGAGAGAGGCGGTGAAGGGCCGTGGCTGAGCAGATCAAGGCGCCCTTGTACTCACCGGACGGAGAGCCGGCCGGGGAGGTCGTCCTCGATCCAGACGTGTTCGGGGTGGAGCCGAACATCCCCCTGATGCACCAGGTGGTCACCGCCCAGCTGGCGGCGGCCCGGGCCGGAACGGCCAATACCAAGACCCGCAACGAAGTTCGCGGGGGCGGACGCAAGCCCTGGCGGCAGAAGATGACGGGCCGTGCCCGGCACGGCTCGATCCGGTCGCCCATCTGGGTCGGTGGCGGCATCGTGTTCGGCCCCCATCCGCGGGACTTCACCCAGCGCACTCCCAAGAAGATGAGGCGGTTGGCCCTGCGAGGGGCCCTGTCGGCACGTGCCTCGGAGGAGGCGGTTCGGGTGGTGCAGCGGATCGACTGGCCGGAGCCGAAGACCAAGCAGGCGGCGACCCTGCTCGAGGCGATGGAGGCGACCGGGAAGGTCCTCCTGGTCCTCGGTTCCGGGGACACCGTCGCCGAGCGGTCGTTTCGCAATCTCCCCCAGGTGAGGCTGATGCGAGTAGGCCAGCTGGCCGCTTACGATGTCCTCTGGAGCGACGTCCTCGTCTTCACCCAGGACACGCTGGCCACCGCCGGCGGCAAGGCCTACGAGATCTCGGAGGAGGACTTCGTCAAGGAGCCGGCCCGTTCGGAGGAGGGTGAGGACGCATGAAGGATCCGCGCGATGTCATCGTCGAGCCGGTGGTCTCGGAGAAGTCCTACGACCTCATCGAGGACAACAACCAGTACACGTTCGTCGTCCATCCACGCTCCAACAAGACCGAGATCAAGCAAGCCGTGCAAGAGGTCTTCGGGGTGTCGGTGGTGAAGGTCAACACGCTCAATCGCAGCGGCAAGTGGAAGCGGACCGGGTGGGTGATGGGCCGTCGGAAGGATCAGAAGCGGGCCATCGTCACCGTGGCTCCGGGTGACTCGATCGACATCTTCGGGGTGTAGTGATGCCGACAAAGAAACGCAAGCCGACGTCTCCAGGACGGCGATTCCAGACGGTCGCCGATTTCTCGGAGATCACGAAGGACGAGCCGGAGAAGAGCCTGCTGGCTCCGCACAAGAAGTCCGGGGGACGCAACGTCCACGGGCGCATCACCTCGCGCCATCAGGGTGGGGGACACAAGCGTCGCTATCGGATCGTCGATTTCCGGCGGGAGAAGGACGGCGTCCCGGCCAAGGTGGCGGCCATCGAGTACGACCCCAACCGGAACGCCCGTCTCGCTCTCCTCCACTACGCGGACGGCGAGAAGCGATACATCCTGGCGCCGTTGCGAGTAGGGGTGGGGGACGTCCTCGAATCCGGGTCAGGGGTCGATATCAGGCCCGGCAACGCCCTTCCCCTGCGGAACATCCCCGCCGGCACGGTGATACACGGGGTGGAGCTGC
>CAZSQF010000434.1:0-2217 GCA_964608935.1 uncultured Actinomycetota bacterium
GTACCTGCCCAGCGCCTCGAACATGCCCTTGCCGATCTCGTGGCGCTCGACGGTGTTCTCGAGCTCGGTGTTCATGATCTGCTCGATCAGCTCGGGATCGGTGCCGTCCACCGCCATCTGGATGCCGCGGACGATGAACGGGTCGTCGATGTCCTTGGTGCTGTTCTCGAGGCTGAGGATCCCGTCGCGGCGGGCGATCTCGGCGTAGGAGACCAGGTCCTCGATGAGCTGGTCGATCGAGCGGTTGTGCGAGACGATCGCCTGCTTGGTCACGCTGAACAGTTGCCTGAGGCGCTTGGCGGGGAAGGACATGAACAGCACGGTCAGCGACGTGCCGAACACGAGGATGATGCTCTGCGGGTTGATGTACGCAGTGATATTGCCCCCGGCCAGCAGGGCCCAGGTGATCAGCACCCAGGTGCCGAGAAGTCCGAACAAAACGCCCAGATCCATTGGCGCACCTCTACCGCCCGACTGCCACCAGTCGTCTTATCGTCCTTATCGGCCCGACCGCGGCAGAACGTTTAACCTGCGTGTTCACCACGGAGGCCCAGAGACACAGAGCGAAGAATCACAGCCTGCCCGATCGGCCGAAGCCGGTCCCGAGGCGTCCGCAAGGGGGGCCGGATCGCCGGCGAATCCCTCGGCTCGAACGCCTCGCAGAGGTCAGAGGTCAGAGGTCAGAAGTCAGGAGTCAGCCCGAATCAGCACGATCGCCAATTTTTGCCCCTCTGACCTCTGACCTCTGTCCCCGCCTCCTCCCACGCGCTACGTCGGCGGCATCAGCTTGCGCAGGCTGCGGCCGTACTCCACCGCCCGCTCGACCACCGCCTCGGTCGATTCCAGCACGATGATGTGATCCCCGTTGATCAACGTGATCGTCGTGTCGGGGTTCGCCTCGACCGTGCGGATCAACTCGGCGTTGATCACGACCTGCTTGCCGTTGAGTCGCGTGACGGTGATCATGGGGAGATTGCCGATTGCCGATTGCCAATTGCCGATTGCCGATTGCCGATTGATTTTCCTTCAACGTTTGCCGTCCAATCGCCAGTCAATCGGCAATTGGCAATTGGCAATCGGCCATACCCTACCGGATCGTGTTCAGCAGCTCCTGGATGAGCCGCTCGCTGGTGGTGAGCACGCGCGAGTTGGCGCTGAAGCCGGTGGTCGCGGCGATCATGTCGGTGAACTCTTCGGACAGGTCCACGTTGGACTGCTCCAGCGCCGAGCCCACGATGCGCCCGAGCCCGCCCTGGCTGGGCGTGCCGATCTGGGCGGCTCCGCTGTTGGTGGTGACGTCGAACAGGTTCGAGCCGGCCTCGTCCAGGCCCTCGGGATTGGAGAAGTTGGCCAGGGCGACGCGGCCGAGGGTGCGCACGAGGCTGTTGGAGAAGATGCCTTCGACGCTGCCGTCCTGGGCGACGGTGAAGTCCTGGAGCGTGCCCATCGGCGAGCCGTCCTGGTTGAGGGTGACCAGGTTGCTGGATGCGTCGCTCAGCGCCGAGAGCGCGCCGTCGTTGTTGTCCAGGTCGAGCTCGATGGTCTGGGGCGTCTCGGCGCCGGTGCCGGTGCGGTCAATGAGGAAGCTGGGGTTGGTGCCGGTGAGCAGTTGGCCGTCGGTGTCGAACTGGATGGTCCCGCTGCCGAGGGCCCGGTCGAGGCCGGCGTCGTCGTCGCTCTGGACGTAGTAGCGCCAGGCGGTGCCGGTGTTGTCCTTGGTCTCCAGGACCATGTTCACATCCAGGGTCATTTCATTGCCGAGGCTGTCGTAGGCGGCGAAGGTGGTGCGCACCGATTCGCCGTCGGCGTCCTGGGCCTTGGTCCAGCTCAGCGGCAGGCTCTGCGATCCGGTGCCCTTGTTGACGACGATGTCGCCGGGGTCGAGGTTGATGTCGTTGACCGTGCCGCTGTTGCCGGTGACCTCGATCTCACCCGCGCCGTTGACCGCCACGCCGCCGGAGACCGCGGTGTCGATGCCGAGCACGTTCTCGACGAAGTCCATGAAGTCCTGGAGCGTCGTGCCGTTGGCGTCGCTGCCGGTGGTGTTGACCGCGCCGACCTCGAAGGTCTTGCTCGGCATCTCGGCGCCGCCCTTGGCGACGTTCTGCACGGTGATGACGTCGCCGAGGTCGAACAGGTCCACGTCGGCGGCGTCGTGCAGGTCGTCCAGCGCGTCGCCGGCGGTCGCCGGCGGACCGGCGGCGCCGTTGAACAGGG
>CAZSQF010000435.1:0-2207 GCA_964608935.1 uncultured Actinomycetota bacterium
GCACCCCCGCAGCATGCGTGCCGCGTCCTCGCCGCGGGACGGCACGGCCAGGACGAGCCCCGGGATGTCGCGGAGGGCGCCGACGCTGTGGTCGTTGTGGAAGTGGCCACCGAACCCCTTCTGGTAGGCAAGGCCGGCGATGCGCACGACCATCGGGGTCGTGAACTGGCCGGAGGAGAAGAAGCTCGTCGAGCAGGCCTCGCCACGCAGCTGATCGAGGGCGTTGTGGATGTAGGCGAGGTACTGGATCTCGGGTATCGGCAGCAGCCCGGTCAGGCCAAGCCCCTGGGCCAGCCCCAGGATCGAGGTCTCGTCGAGCAGCGTGTCGAAGACGCGCTCGCGGCCGAAGATCGCCTGCAGGCCGGCGGTGACGCCGTAGACACCGCCCTTGCCTGCCACGTCCTCACCGAACACGAGCGCGTCGGGGCGCCGCCCCAGCTCGTCACGCAGCGCCGCATTGAGATGGGCCGCGAGTGTGCGCTCGCCCGGCTGGCTGGCCTCCTCCGGGAGCCGGCGACCGTGCAGCCGACGGCGCAGGTCGCCCTCGAGCGGTCGGCCCGCCACGTCGGCCTCCACGGCCTGCGGCCGGTACGCGGTCAGCGGCGCGACGATCTCCTCCACCGTGTCGAGGTGGCCGGTGGCGGCAGCGGCGGGGGCGAGCTCGCGAACCCGGGAGCGGGCGCGCTCGACGATGCCGGCGAGCTCGTCCCGATTGGCGCCGCCCACCGCCAGCAGTCGACGTGCGGTGCGGGCCACGGGATCCCTGGACTCGGCGGCCTCGATGTCCGCACGAGGTCGATAGGCGCTTTCGACGTCGCTGCCGGCATGGCCCCACAGGCGGACCGTCTCGAGGTGGAGGAACACCGGGGCGCGCTTGCGTCGTGCCAGCCCGACCGCGTGCTCCGTCGCGTCCCACACGTCGTCGATGTCCCCCGCTGCGCGGACGTAGGCGAGGCCCGGCAGCGCCGCCGCGGTGGCCTCGACCCACCCGCGAGGAGTCTCGACCGAGATCCCGATGCCGTTGTCCTCGCACACCAGCAGCAGGGGCAGGGGGCTGCCGACGCGGTGGGCCCATCGGGCCGCGTTGATCGCGGTCAGGGCCGCCGCATGGTTGAGCGACGCGTCGCCGAACGAGCACATCACGACCGCGTCGGCCGGCGGCTCGCCCTCGAGGCCCAGCCGCCGGCGGCGAGCCACCGCGAACGCGGTCCCGACCGCCTTCGGCAGGTGGGACGCGATGGTCGAGGTCTGCGGGGGCACCCACAGGCGCCGGCTGCCCCACACCTTGTGGCGGCCCTGGGAGATCGGGTCGTCGCGCGAGGCGACGAGCGACAGCAACGTGTCCCACACCGGGTCTCCGTCGCCGGCGCGGCGGGCCCGGGCCATCATCAGGCCGCCCGACCGGTAGTGCAGGAAGCACGGATCGGTCGGCCGCAGCAGCGCCCCGAGCACGGCATTGTCCTCGTGACCCGCCGATGCGATCGTGTAGAAGCCCTCCCCCCGGGCCTTGAGGTCGCGCGCGGCGATGTCCAGGCAGCGGGAGGCGACCTGGTCCTCGAACAGCTCGACGGCAGCCGCTGCGGTCAGCGTCGTGCCGTCCCGCAACGGGGCGTCCGGCCGGAGCCTGACCGCCGCCTGTGGACTGTCGGCGATGGCCTGGTCGAGCGCCTGCTCGACGATCGCAACCCGGTCCACGATGGCCTCCGGCCCGGTCAGCCCAGACCGAGCTGGGCCGCCGCGGCCTCGAGCTCGAGGGGGATCGTGACGGGCTCGCGGGCGCCGCTGATCGCCCAGTCGGGATCCTTCAGGCCGTGACCGGTCAGCACGCACACCACCACCGATCCGGGCTCGAGCTCGCCGGCGTCGTGCAACTGCCTCAGACCCGCGACCGACGCGGCGGAGGCCATCTCGGCGAACACGCCGTGCCGGGCGATGTCGCGATACGCCCGCATGATCTCGCGGTCGGTGACCGCCCGGATCGAGCCGCCGGACTCGTCGGCGGCGGCCACGGCCTGCTCCCACGACGCCGGATTGCCGATGCGGATGGCGGTGGCGATCGTCTGGGGCTTCTCGACCGGGTGGCCGAGGACGATCGGGGCGGCCCCCGCAGCCTGGTAGCCGCGCATCACCGGCAGGCCGCCGACCGTTCCGTCGGCCTGGTACTCGCGGTAGCCGCGCCAGTAGGCGGTGATGTTGCCGGCGTTGCC
>CAZSQF010000436.1:0-2197 GCA_964608935.1 uncultured Actinomycetota bacterium
GTCGATCACCATGACCGAGTCGCCCACCTCGAAGTCGAGCACCTCGACCTGCGGCGAAGCGCCCTTCTCGTGTTCCTGCTCGGCGGGCTTGACCTCCTCGGTGACGTCCGGGGCAAGCCACCGCTCGACCTCGTCGAGGGTGAGCGGGATCGGCTGGTGGGTGTGCCCGACGAAGCCCGTCACGGCCGGGGTGTGACGCACCGCGGCCCACGACTCGTCGGTCATCTCCATGCGTACCAGGACGTAGCCGGGGAAGCGGTTGCGCTTGACCAGCTTGCGCTGCCCGCCCTTGATCTCGGCGACCTCTTCTTGCGGCACCACGACCTCGAAGATGTAGTCCTCCATGTTGAGGCTCACGATGCGGCTTTCGAGGTTGGTGCGGACCCGGTTCTCCATCCCGGAGTAGGTCTGCACGGCGAACCACTCGCCCGGCTTGGCGCGCAGGGCACGCCGGAACTCCTCCAACGGGTCCGGCGCGGCGTCGCCGGCCTGGTCGCCGGACGCCGCCTCGGCGGTCTCGTCGGCAAGGACGGATTCGCGCTGGTCAGACACGGTGGTTCTCTCTCCTAGGAAACTTCTGGACGTAGCTAGCCGAATACCCGGAACATCAGCTCTTGGAACGCGATGTCGAGCACGGACACGATGGCGATCATGATCACAACGAAAATCAGCACCACGATCGTATACGTGATCAGCTGGCGCTGAGTCGGATAGACCACTTTGCGCAGTTCGGCGACGACCTGCCGCACGAAAAGCGCCATGCGCGCGAACGGGTTGCGGCGCTGCGGCGAGCCACTCGGCTCGTTCCGGGCAACCTCTCGCGTTTCGGCCACTTTCCACTACCTCGCTGTCATGCCTACATCGGCGACTCGTTCACTACCTGTCCGAAGCAGGGCACGAGGGACTCGAACCCCCAACCGCCGGTTTTGGAGACCGGTGCTCTTCCAATTGAGCTAGTGCCCTTCGATGGCGCAACCTTCCGCGCCGGAACGCGCTGAGGGCACGTTTCGGAAAGGAGAGCAACGTCCACCAACGAAAAGAGTGTACGGGGTCGACCGCCCGCCCGTCGAACCCGTACCCGGGCCGGCCCGGGCCGCTCGCCGGAACTTCGGCGAATCAAGCGTGCGCAGCGTGACCGGATGATGCCAAGATGCAGGGTATGACGACTCGTACCGCCACTTCCAGCACCACCGGCTTGTCCCGTCCCCGCGTGTCGGAGCGGATAGGCGCGATCACGGAGTCCGCGACGCTGGCCGTCGACGCCAAGGCGAAGGCGCTCAAGGCTGCCGGACGACCGGTCATCGGTTTCGGAGCCGGCGAACCGGACTTCCCGACGCCGGACTACGTCGTGGCCGCGGCCGTCGAGGCATGCCGTGACCCGCGCAACCACCGCTACTCGCCCGCCGGCGGCCTTCCCGAGCTCAAGCAGGCGATCGCCGACAAAACGGCACGGGACTCCGGCTATCTCGTCTCCCCTGGCGACGGTCCCGTATCGGCGGAGCGCCTCGGTCATCTGGTATCCGACCGACAGGACAGGGTTGAGCGAGGCAGCCGGGTTCTGGAAGATCATCCCCAGGCGTCTCCCCCGCAGCTGGTTCATGCGTCTGTTGGGGACGCGTGCCAGGTCCTCGTCATCGAAGAGGATGCTGCCACCGGTGATCCGGCCCGGCGAGTCCAGCAGGCCGATGATGGAGAGAGCGGTGACCGACTTGCCACATCCGCTCTCACCGACGATCCCCAGGGTCTCTCCACGACCCAAGTCGAGGCTGGCCCCACGGACCGCCCTTATCGTCCGCTGCCCCACCGGAAACTCGACCTCGAGGTCGGACACATGCAAAAGCCCGGGCCGGGGCCGATCCTGGGTGGGCATGCGCAGGGCGATCCGACGGAACGTCCCCTTGCGGAGCCGGGGGTCGAGGACGTCGGCGAGCCCATCGGCGGTGAGGTTGATACCGAGAACGGTCAACATGATGGCCAATCCGGGCAGGATGGGAAGCCATGGGGAGATCAGCATGTTGCGTCTCCCTTCAGCGAGCATTGCTCCCCAGGCGGGGAACCGGGGCGGCAGCCCCAACCCGAGGAAACTCAGTGTGGATTCCATGATCACCAGGAACCCGACATCCAGGAGGTCGATGACGGGAACAACCTGCCATACCGAGGGCAGGATGTAGCGGAGCAGACGCCGTCGCCGGGAAGC
>CAZSQF010000437.1:0-2189 GCA_964608935.1 uncultured Actinomycetota bacterium
AGAACTACGGCCAGGGCGAGTACTACGCCTACCTGTACCAGCCGTTCGTGTGGTCCGCGGGCGCCGACGTGCTGGCTGACGACTTCTCGACGGCCGACGGCCACCTCAACTCACCCGAGGCGGTCGAGGCGCTGACGCGATTCCAGGCCTGGCACCTCGACGGCTACGTCGACGAGAACGAGGACGACGCCGCCTTCGTCGAGGGTCGCTCGCCGTTGTCGATGGTCGGGCACTGGGAATTCAACCGCTACTCCGAGACCTATGGGGACGACCTCGTGCTGCTGCCGCTGCCCGACTTCGGTGAGGACACCCGCAGCGGGCAGGGCTCGTGGCAATGGGCCGTCAGCGCGAACGCGGACGCCGACGCGGCGTGGGCGTTCATCGAGTTCACGCTCCAGCCCGACCAGATGGAGCGGATGGCTGAGGCGAGCGGCGCACTGCCGTCGCGTTCGTCGGTCGCCGAGCAGACCGAGAAGTTCGGTCCGGGTGGGCCGGCCGAGCTGTTCCGCATCCAGCTCGAAGAGGGCTACACGGTGCCGCGGGCACCCCACCCCGCCTACCCGACGATCTCCTCGTCGTTCAACCAGGCGATCCAGGACATTATCGACGGCGAGGACGTCCAGGCCGCGCTCGACAATGCGGTCGCGACCATCGACGGCGACATCGAGGCGAACGAGGGCTACCCGCCACCCTCGTAGGCGGCTGACGTCCCGGGGCGGGTCCGTCCCGCCCCGGGACCCACCCGGCTGGCCAGCGGGATGCCTGTCCGTGATGAGGAGATCACCGTGAGCGCTCCCCCAAGCGACGTGACGGTTACCGACGTCCCGACGCCGACGCATCCGGCCAGCGTCCCCGCACGCCGCCGGATCGCCGGTCTGGTGTTCTCGCTTCCCGCGCTCGTCCTTCTGCTCACGTTCCTGGTCGCACCGTTCGTCATGGCCGTCGGTCTGTCGTTCACGAGCACACGGCTGGCATCTCCGCTGCCGATCCGCTTCGTCGGGATCCAGAACTACCTCGCCACGCTGACCGACCCGTCCTTCCGCAAGGCATTCGTGAACAACGTCTGGTTCACGGGCATCGTCGTCCCGCTCCAGACTGCGCTGGCGCTCGGCCTGGCCATGCTGGTCAACCAGCGGATGCGCGGGGTCAAGGTCTTCCGGGCGATCTACTTCTCGCCGGTCGTGGTGGTCATGACCGTGGCCGCGACGGTGTGGCTGCTCCTCTACAGCCCGGACCGCGGCCTGCTGAACGGGCTGCTGAGCCTGATCTCGTTCGGGACGCTGCAGTCCGACTGGCTGCAGAGCCCCACCATGGCCCTTCCGTCGATCATGATCATGTCCATCTGGCAGGGCGTGGGCTTCCAGATGATCATCATCCTCGCGGGTCTCCAGGAGATCCCCGAGGACCTCTACGAGGCCGCCGCCATCGACGGTGCGTCGTCGTGGCAGCGCTTCGCCTACGTCACCCTGCCGCAGCTGCGGAACACGCTCGTGTTCGTCGCGACGGTGACGATGATCCTCGCCTTCCGGCTCTTCGACCAGGTCTGGGTCATGACCCGAGGCGCCCCGTTGGGCAACACGAACGTGATGATGCTCGAGATGGTCAACCGGGGCTTCGAGCAGCAGCAGATCGCTCGCGGCTCGGCGATCGCGGTGATCTTCTTCCTGATCGTCCTCGCGCTCACGTTGGTTCAGCGCCGGTTCATCCGCGAGGAGGTCGACCTGTGAGCCCCCGGACGACCCGCGCTCGCATCGCCATGTATGCACTGATGACGTTGCTCGCGGCATTCTTCGTCTTCCCCATGCTGTTCATGGTGGTGGGGGCGTTCAAGCCCGACCACCTCGTGCTCGCCGAGGGCAACACGATCCGGGCCTTCTGGCCGACCGACGCGAACCTCGGCAACTTTCTCGGCGCGTTCCGGCGCGGCCGCTTCGGGCTGCTGTTCGTCAACTCGACCATCATCTCGGTCTGGGTGGTCGGCCTGGGCCTGCTCGTGAACTCGCTGCTCGGCTACGCACTGGCTCGCCTGCCGTTCCGCGGCTCGCGGCTCATCCTGCTCGCGGTGATCGCGCTCACGATCATCCCGCTGGAGGCGGTGGCGATCCCGCTGTTGTGGATGGTGTCCGAGGTCGGGCTGCGCAACACCTACACCGTGCAGATCCTGCCGTTCATCGCCAACCCGCTGTTCG
>CAZSQF010000438.1:0-2177 GCA_964608935.1 uncultured Actinomycetota bacterium
TGCGGGCCCTGACCGACCTCAACCGGTGCCGCAACGCCATCACGGAGTTCAACGGCGCCCCGGAGCTGCAGGTCGAACGGGTCCTGCACCCGGTCGCCGCGGCCCTGTTCGCCAGCGGTCGGCGCTGACGGGCCGTCCGCTGACCGCGCGGATCGGCTGCGGGGGGCTCACTCGACGGTGAGGGTGCCCTCCATGCCGGCCGTCCGGTGGCCGGGGACCGAGCAGTAGAACGTGTAGGTCCCCGGCTCCAGCTCGACGGTCCCCACCGCGGACTGCCCGGGCTGGACCATGACCACCTGGGTGTTGTCCAGCTCCTCGACGACGAAGTTGTGCTCGACGGTCTCGCCGGCCTGCAGTTCGACGGCGACGGTGCCGGCGTCCGCGGTCAGCTCGGTGGGTTCGAACTTGAGCGCGTCGGTACCCATGACCCTGAGGTCGGGTTCGGTGGTCGGGTCGCCGCTGGTGTTGCCGCCATCGCCGCCACAGGCCGCGAGGCCGAGGGCCAGGACACCGGCGGCGAACAGGATCCGAGGAGTGCGGCAGCGCAAAGGAGACACCTTCACGAGGGGCGCAAAGCAGGCGCTGCGAGGATACGCCAGCGCCGGCCCCCCGCTTCACTCCCGCTCGGTCGGATCCGGTTCCACGTGGTCGAGGTCCACGTGGCCGCTGACCCGCTCGAAGTCTGGCCGTCGGAACGCGTAGCTGGGGCGCCTCGGGCTCGCCGCCGCCCTGGCCGTGCAGGGAGTCGATGCCCGCACCGCCGTGGATCTCGTCGTCGCCGGTGCGGATGACGAGGTTGCGTGCCTGCTCGGCCGTCAGCCGGTGGTGCCCCGTGCGGCGGATGCCGTGCTGGCCAAAGCGGGTGCCCACCAGCACGGACCATGTGCCGTCGGCACCGGCGACGACACGCACGTGGTCGTCCCCCGGGCCGGTGGTCACGATCCAGCGGTCGCCGTCACGCAGGAGCCGGGACGGCGGCATCGGGGATCGGCTGGCGAGGTCGTCCAGGGTCGAGGCGATCCGCGCGACCGTGTCCTCGTCCATCCGGGATGCCTCGCGCGCGATCCGCCGAACGGCGGCCGACGCCGCGCCGAGGTCGTCGGCACGGACCGCGAGGTCGATGTCCAGGGGTGGGACGTCGGGGATCCAGTCGGCCCACCCGGCCGTCGCCCGGAGGTCCTCGAGCGCGGCCCGCAGCGACCCGCCGGAGGTCGACAGGTCCTCGGCGACGTGCGACGCCACCCGCCCGTACCGGGCCAGGGCGTCGGGGCGGAGGGTGACGAGGTCGATCACGATGCCGACGCCTGCCGCTCCTCGAGGCGCCACTGCTGCCACCAGCGGTCACGCCCGCCCTCGCGTCGGCGCTGTTCCGTCGCTGCCTCGTCAGAGCCAGCCTCGATCCGGTGGGCGAGCGCGAGCAGCTGCTGCCGCAGTTCGTCGAGCTCGGTCGTGATCTGCACGGTTGCGTCCTCGAAGCGACCGAGCAGGGCCCCGTGCCGCTGCGGCGTCCGAGGCCGCCGCGCGGTCGAACACGACATCCGACCAGTCGGGCTGCCAGTCCGGCACGACGACCCCCGTGTGAGACGCGAGCAGGCCGGATGCTGGACGTCATGCAATTTCATGTCAACACAGCGAACGGGGCGCCGCATCCACCCCCGCTTCATCCGTCCGGAGCTGGTCGGCCACCCGCACACCCGCCGTGAATTGGGTCGTGGCGGCGTTGCCCTATCATGTCCGCTCCCTTGCCGGGGTAGCTCAGTGGTAGAGCAGCCGCCTCGTAAGCGGCAGGCCAGGGGTTCGAATCCCCTCTCCGGCTCCAACCTGTCGTGGGCGAGTCAGTCCAGTGCCCGGTCGAGGAACGCCGCCATCTGGCCGCGCGTCACCGGCTGGTCGGGGCAGAACCGGTCGTTACGCGGCGGGTTGCATCCCTTGGTGATCCCGGCGCCGGCGAGCTGGGCGATGACCGTCTCGAACGTCGACCCGCGTGGCACGTCAGTGAACCGGCCGGCTCCACCCGTCAGGTCAAGGGCCCGCGTCAGAAACGCCGCCATCTGGCTGCGGGTCACCGGTGCGTCGGGGCAGAACCGGTCGTTGCGTGGCGGGTTGCAGCCGTTGGTGATGTCGGCGTCGGCCAGCGCGGCGATCGCCCCCCGGAAGGTGTGTCCGGCCGGGACGTC
>CAZSQF010000439.1:0-2149 GCA_964608935.1 uncultured Actinomycetota bacterium
GACCATGGCGTCGAGGCGCTCGGCGTGCATGACGGTCTCGACCGAGTCGGCGATGACCTCTCGGGACACCAGCGAGGCGCGCATCCCCTCGTGCCCCATGGCGATGCCGTCGGACACCGCGATCGTGACGAACTCGATCGGGTACGCGCCCGCGTCCCGGACGCCCTCCTTGGCATGCTTGGCGAGCCGGTCCAGCGGGAGGTTGCACGGCGTGACCTCGTTCCACGACGACACGACGCCGACCTGGGCCTTGTCCCAGTCCTCGTCACCCATGCCGATGGCACGCAGCATCGCGCGAGCAGGCGCCCGTTCGTAGCCGTCCGTGACGTCACGGCTGCGGTGCTTGCGATCGGCCATGCGGTCTCCGGTCGTTCGTGGCTGCTGCGTATCACACCACACCGGTCGTGTACCCGTCGAACGCACGACTAGCGTGGTCGCGCCAGGGCAGCCGCCGTGAGCGGCGTCGCCGAACCGGAGGTGGGCGTGGAACTCGACCTGGAGGCCGTCGGGGCGCTCGGCGAGCGGCTCGCCGACGGTGAGGTCGTCGGTGGCGACGAGGTCGGCTGGCTCGCACTGGATCGGTTCGTGGTCGGATCGCTCGGGGTCGTGTGGGACACCTTCGCCCTGGACCGCGTCACCGCCCACCTCGAGGCCGGCCCGCAGCATCATCAGGTCCACGGGATCGTCCACGGCGGCGTGTGGTGCGCCGTGGTCGAGACCATGGCGTCGGTCGCGGCGGCGCTTCGAGCGATGCCGCAGGGACGGATCGTCGTCGGGGTCAGCAACGCGACCGACTTCCTGCGCGCGCACCGCGAGGGACGCGTCGACGCAACCGCGGAGCCGGTCCACGTCGGTCGCTCGCAGCAGCTGTGGCAGGTCGTGATCGAGCGGGCGAGCGACGGCAAGGTGGTGGCCCGGGGCCAGGTCCGGCTCCAGAACATCGATCCCGACACCCTCGCCAGCTGACCGATCGACGCCGCCTCGGGCCGGACGGCGGCGGGGCGGACAGGAACGAAGGACTGCCGTGAAGCTCGACATGACCACGCTCGGTGCGCCGCTGGACGAGGTCGGGGACGACGCGGCCGGCGCCGAGGCCGGCGGCTTCGACGGCTGGTTCACCGGTGAGACCTCTCACGAGCCGCTGCTCAGCTGCGTCGCCGCGGGTGCCGCGACACGGCGTATCGACGTCGGGACCGCGATCGCCGTGGCGTTCCCCCGAAGCCCGATGCACGTCGCCTACGCCGCCCACGACCTCCAGGCCCTCACGCGCGGCCGGTTCGTGCTCGGCCTCGGATCGCAGGTCAAGGCCCACATCGAGAAGCGCTTCGCCGCGGTCTGGTCGCAGCCCGCCGAACGGATGCGCGAGTTCGTGCTCGCGCTGCGGGCGATCTGGTCGACGTGGCAGACCGGGCAGCGACTCGCGTTCCGTGGTGAGTTCTACCGCCACACCCTGATGAGCCCGTTCTTCTCCCCGGAGGACCACGGGTTCGGTCCGCCGAGGGTGTGGCTGGCCGCGGTCGGTCCGCGGATGACCGAGATCGCCGGCGAGGTCACCGACGGCCTGCTGTGCCACGGGTTCACCACCGATCGCTACCTCACCGAGGTGACGATCCCGCGGCTGCTCGACGGTGCTCGACGGGCCGGCAAGCAGCGCGGTGACCTCGAGGTGTCGCTGCCGGTGTTCGTGGTCACCGGGCGCGACGACGAGGAGGTCGCCGCGGTCGACGACATGGTCAGGGGCCAGATCGCCTTCTACGGCTCGACCCCGGCCTACCGCCCGGTGCTCGAGCTCCATGGCTGGCAGGAGCTGCACGAACAGCTGCACGCGGCGTCCCTGCGGGGTGACTGGGCGGCGATGGCGGGCATGATCGACGACGACGTGCTGCACACCTTCGCGGTCGTCGCACCGCCCGACGAGGTCGGGTCCCTGATCCGGCAGCGGTACGCCGGCGTCGTCGATCGGGTCACCCTCTACACCTCGTTCCGGTTCGAGGGCGAGTCCCTGGAGCGGCTGCTGGCCGACGTCCATGGGTGACCCGTCTCCCGACGGTGCGCCCGACCGCCGTCGGAGCGTCCTCGCGGTCGTGGTGGCCGCATCGATGTGGGGGACGGCAGGCGCGGCGCAGGAGCTCGGGGCGCCGGAGGCGGC
>CAZSQF010000440.1:0-2145 GCA_964608935.1 uncultured Actinomycetota bacterium
ATCAAGGCGATCGCGATCTACCGCGACAACTGCAAGGTCGCCCAGCCGCTGAGCGTGTCGAAGAAGGAGGTCAAGGCCGAGCCCGAGGCGGTCACCTCGCCGGTGCCGATGCGGCGCAAGCTGCCAAAGACCCGGCCGTCGCAGACGATCAGCTTCCGGGTCGGCGACGCCAAGGGCTACATCACGGCCGGTGAGTACCCCGGTGACGGGCTCGGCGAGATCTTCGTCAAGCTCGGCAAGCAGGGATCGACCCTGTCGGGGCTGCTCGACGCGTTCGCGATCTCGGTCTCGATCGGCCTCCAGTACGGAGTTCCGCTCGAGAGCTACGTGTCGAAGTTCATGAACATGCGGTTCGAGCCGGCGGGCATGACCGACGACGAAGAGATCCGCTTCGCGACCTCGCTGGTCGACTTCCTCGCCCGCAAGCTGGCGCTGGAATACCTCCCGCACGACCAGCGCGAGTCGCTCGGGATCTTCTCCCTCGAAGAGCGGACCGCGATGCTCGACGAGGGCTACGGCGAGGAGACCGTTCCGAGTGCGCCCTCGGCCGAGGACGTCGCCAAGTCGTCGGACCTGACCGAGATCGCCTCGCCGGCCCTCCCGATCGACCACGACGCGCCGATGTGCTTCGACTGCGGGATCAAGATGCAGCGCGCCGGCGCGTGCTACGTCTGCAACGCCTGCGGCACCACCAGCGGTTGCTCGTAGGTGCTCGAGGCGGCCCGACGTCGGACGTCGAGGCCCGACCGGTGGCCCCGATGACGGCTACCGGCGGTCGCCGGGGGTTTCGTCGTCGAGCGGGCCGGCTTGGTCCTGGTGTGGGCCGGTCGGGCTGTCGTGGCCCGTGTCGGTGACGGCATCGAGTGGCTCGGCCGATCCCGCAGGGGGTTGTCGGGGGGTCGGCAGGAGCCGGTGCACGGCGTCGTCGGCGGCGTCCTCGAAGGGCCGCAGCAGCAGGTCGGCGCCGCAGTTGCGCAGGGCGACCTCGTCGGCGGGGCTGTGGGCGGTGACAGCGACCCGTTCCCGGTAGCCGGCTCGGCGCAGGCTGTCGAGCAGGGTCATGGCTGCCTCTGGCCGGTGGACGGCGCACACGACCCAGTCGGTCCGCTCGAGCGGCAGTGTCTCGGCCACCTCGGGGTTCTCGGCGTCCCCGTAGCGCACCCGCAGCCCCTCCCGCTCGCGTTGCCGGAGCAGCCTCGGGTCGATGTCGAGACCGAGCACCGAACGGCCTTCGGCTTGCAGGTGCTTGGAGATCGAGCCGCCGTAGCGGCCCTGACCGAACACGATCACGTCGGGGGGCGGCCCCTCGTCGGCGTGATGGATGACGGGCTCGCGGACGGTCGAGCGCTCGAACACCCGCAGGGCGGGTGCGAGCCGGTCGTATATCTGGTGCGAGTAGAGGATGAGGTAGGTGGACAGACCGATCGTGACCAGCCCGACCGTGGTGATCAACCCCATTGCTTCGAGCCCGATGTGGCCGAGCGACAGCCCGAGGGCGGCCAGGATGAGCGAGAACTCGCTGATCTGCGCGACCGTCAGACCGGCCAGGAACCCGGTCTTGGCCCGATACCCCATCGCACCCATGATCAGCAGCACGAGGATCGGGTTGCCCACGAGCACGAACACCGAGAACACCACCGCGGCGGGGAGCTCGCTGCCGAGCAGTCCGAGGTCGAGCTGCGACCCGAGCTCGATGAAGAAGAACAGCAGCAGGAAGTCGCGGAGCGTCACCAGCCGGGTCGCGATCGCCTCGCGGTAGGGGGTGGAGGCCAGCGACACGCCCGCGAGGAACGCGCCCACCTCGGCGCTGAACCCGAGCACGTCTCCGAACGCCGCCAGTGCCACCGCCCACGCGATCGAGAACAGCACCAGCAGTTCCGGCGCGCCGGCCAGCCGGGCCAGCAGCGGCGTCATGACCCACCGGATCAGCACCGCGATGGCGCCGACGAACGCCGCACCGGTGAGCACGACGCGGACGATCTCGCCTGTCAGGCCCCCGTCCTGGACGCCGGCGAACGCGCTGAGCACGATCATCACGACGACGACCACGATGTCCTGCACGATCAGGAACCCGACCGCGATCTTGCCGTGCAGGTCGTCGAGCTCACGCTTGTCGCTGAGCAGCTTGACGATGATGATCGTCGA
>CAZSQF010000441.1:0-2138 GCA_964608935.1 uncultured Actinomycetota bacterium
CCGATGGACGCCGCCTTCGCGCTGTTGCGCGGCTACTCACGCAACCACAACCAGAGGCTCCACGACGCCGCCCGGGACATCGTCAGCGGGGCGCTGGCTGCCAGCGACCTGACCTGAACTCTTCGCAGCCGACGCCCCCGAGAGTGCTGGTCTTTTCCCACGTCCGGGCAGCTCGGCGATGAGGTCGAAGTCGGCCTCCTCGAGCCCGGCTCCAAGCACGACCGCACGCATCGCGACGAGCACCTGACGATCGGCTAGAGATCCTTCGCGGACTGCCGCTTGGTCGCCTTCTTGTTCCGCTGGGCCTGTTTGTTCTCCTTGGGGTCAGGGACGCCGCCGCCTGGCTGCTTCTGCCGTCCTTGTCCCTGCTGGCCATGGGAGCGTCTCTCCGGCCGCGAAAGGTGCGGGCGTCCTGAAGTAGGGCACGCCGTGGCCCTCTCGGATTGCGAGTCTGTATAGTTGAAGACGAGCGAGCCACGCACAGCACCCGTTCGGGCGCGAGGAGGCTGACGATGACCATCGGCGGCAGCATCGGACTCATCATCCTCGGCGCCATCCTGGCCTTCGCCGTGACGGTGGAGGTCTCCGGCCTCGACCTCAACATCATCGGCATCGTCCTGATGGTCGGTGGGGTCGTCGGTCTCATCTTCGGACTGACGCTGAGGCAGCGTCGCGCCGCGGCGACCCGCGTGGTCGACGACGACCCGGACACCTTCTAAGCGCTGACACCTCTACGTCGACCCGGACGACAAGGGTCCTGATCCGGGGAGTGCGACGGCTGTCGGTGACCGTCATGCTCCCCAGATCCGCCGGGGTCGCACCCGCTGGGCGGGTCGGGCTATCCGCGTCGGGTCGGGTCGCGTCGGGCCAGGTCGCGTCGGGCCAGGAACGTCGCGATCCAGCGCGCCACGATCGCATGGTCGGTGGGCATGCGCAGCGTGGGCCTGGCCTGTGCGACGACGTCGGCGCCGATGCGCTCGAGGCGCCGGTCCATCAGCGCATCGGCGTAGTCGACGACGAACTCGGGGTGTCCCTGGAAGCCGATCGCGGTCCCGACCTCGAAGGCCGCGATCGGGGCGTGACGGCTCGTCGCCACCACCACGGCGTCGGTGGGCGGCGTGACCACCTGGTCCTGATGGCTCACGAGCAGGCGGAACCCCGGCCTCGGCGGCTGCATCCACCAGCGCGGCTCGACCACCTCGGCGTCGTGCACGCCCACGCCCCATCCGACCTCCGCCCGCTCGACGACACCCCCGAGCGCCTGGGCGAGCAGCTGGTGGCCGAAGCAGATGCCGACCAGGGGGACCTGTGCCGCGTGCGCCTCGTGGATGGTGTGCGTGAGGTCGCCGACCCACGGGAAGTCGTCGGTCGTCGAATGCCGCGAGCCGGTGATGAGCAGCGCCGCGTGCTCACCGACCCGGGGCAGTGGCTCCCCGCCGACGACGTCCACACGCTCGAGCGTGATCTCGGGGGCGTGGTCGGAGAACAGCCGCGCGAACATGTTGTCGTAGTCGCCGGCGACCTGCCGCAGCGACGGGTCGACGTGATCGCACTGGAGCAATGCCACCGACAGCGGCTCGGTCATGGTGCGGCGCGTCCGTCTGGCCGGTGCCGTCGAGTCACCGCTCAGCTGCCGCGGCCGGGCTCGAGGACCTCGTCCACCAGGCCGTACTCGACCGCCTCGTGGGCGGTCATCCAGTAGTCGCGGTCGGTGTCCTGGCGGATCTGCTCGATCGGCTTGCCGGTGCGCTCGGCGAGGACCTCGTTGATGCGCTCGCGCATCCACACGATGTTCTTGGCCTGGATCTCGATGTCCTTGGCGGTGCCACGGGCGCCGCCGAGGGGCTGGTGGATCATGATGCGGGAGTTGCTGGTCGAGGACCGGGTGCCGGTGCCGGTGGCCAGCAGGAACGCCGAGGCGGACGCCGCCAACCCCACACAGCGGGTGTTCACCTTGCTGGTCAGCAGCTGGATCGTGTCGTACAGCGCGAACATGCCCGTGATGATCCCGCCCGGCGAGTTGACGTAGAGCGTGATGTCGTCGTCGCCCTGGGCGTCCAGCGCCAACAGCTGGGCGATCAGCAGATCGCCGTTCTCGTCCTCGAGGGGCCCCTTCAGGAACAGGATCCGCTGCTCGA
>CAZSQF010000442.1:0-2121 GCA_964608935.1 uncultured Actinomycetota bacterium
CACGCCCCCAGTAGGCGGTGTTGAGGTAGAACTCGAGGATCTGGTCCTTCTCGTACGCCTGCTCGAGCTTGATCGCGAGCGCGGCCTCCTCCACCTTGCGGCGGTAGGTCTGCTCGGGGGTGAGCGCGGCGTTCTTGATGTACTGCTGGGTGATGGTCGAGCCGCCGGCCTGGACCGAGCCCGCCCGCACGTTGGTGAACAGCGCCCGACCGATGCCGGTGGCCGAGATCCCACGGTGCTCGTAGAAGTCGCGGTCCTCGACCGCCATGACCGCCTGTGGGACGTGCTCGGGGAGGTTGCCGAGCATCACGTCCTCGCGCGACACCTCGGCGGCGAGCCCACCGACCTCGTTGCCCTCGACGTCGAACACCACCGAGGCGTGATCGGCGATGTCGTCGGGCAGCGGTACCCGCGAGAACACGAGGAAGAACAGCAGCAGCCCGACCGCTCCCAGTGCGAGCACCGGCAGCACGAGCAGCGCGACCCACCATCGCTTCCACCACGGTCGCTTCGGGCCGGCGCCGCGGCGTGACGACGTCGCGCGGTTGCGCGTCGCCTTGCGGGCTCGGGCCGAACGGGTGCGAGCAGCGCGGGCGGCCATCAGCGTCGAACGACCATGTCGGGGGGTGACCTCCGGGAGCCGCGCCCCGGACGGGCGTCGGAGCACGATCGGCGACGGTACCCAACGGCCGCGGTCCGCTTGCGCAGGCACGCGACCTGTCGGCCACCGCCCGAAGGTCAGAAGGCGGCCTCGGGAATCTCCATCAGCCAGCCGTCGTCCTCCTCGGCCTTCCGCCGGCGCAGCCCGCACTTTGGCAGCACCGTGGTGGCGAACCAGCGCGCGGAGGCCAGCTTGCCGATGTAGAACGCTTCGTCCTCGGCGGACAGGCCGGCGTCGGGGCCCCCGGCGGCGTCCGCGTCGAGCCGCTCGTGCGCCACCTCGGCCTGACGGAGGAGCAACCAGCCGATCGTCACCTCGGCGAGCGAGAACAACAGCGCGGTGGTGTGGAGGCCGGCCGCATGGATCCGCTCGTGCTGGCCTTCTTCCGTCGAGGCCATGGCGTGGCCGATCAGCACGCCGAGGTGTGCCTGTGCGTCCTCGAGGGCCTGCGCGAGCCGCGCCCGATCGTCGGCGAACGCGTCGTCGTCGTCCCCGGCCTTGACGTACGCACGGATCTGGTCGGCGAGCCAGGTCAGGGTCGCGCCCCGGTCCCGGACGATCTTGCGGAACAGCAGGTCGAGTGCCTGGATCGCGGTTGTGCCCTCGTAGAGCGTGTCGATCTTGGCGTCCCGGAGGTACTGCTCGATGGGGTAGTCCTGGGTGTAGCCCGACCCCCCGAAGGTCTGGAGGGACAGCGCCAAGAGCTCGTAGGCCTTCTCGGAGCAATACCCCTTGACCAGCGGCAGGAGCAGGTCCTCGCGCGCGATCCAGCGGTCGTGCTCGTCGCTGTCCTCGTCCCCGGCGCCGGGCGCGGATTCGTGCAGGGCGAGCTGGGCCTGGTCCTGGACCCAGCCCGTGTACAGGACCAGTGCGCGCATCCCCTCGGCGTGGGCCTTCTGCTCCATCAGCATCCGGCGGACGTCGGGGTGCGCGATGATCCGCACCTTGGGTGTGGACCGGTCGCGGGCCCGGGCGAGGTCGGGCCCTTGCACGCGGACCTGCGCGTAGTCGAGCGCGTTGAGGTAGCCGGTGGACAGCGTGGCCATCGCCTTGGTCCCGACCATCATGCGGGCGTACTCGATGACCAGGAACATCTGCCGGATGCCCTCGTGGACATCGCCGACGAGGTAGCCGACGCAGGGCGTGCCGTCGGAGCCGAGCGTGAGCTCGCAGGTGGCGGAGCCCTTGATCCCCATCTTGTGCTCGAGGTTGGTGACGCGGACCCCGTTGCGCGCACCGAGGGAGCCGTCGGCCTCGACGAGGTACTTGGGGACCACGAACAGGCTCAGCCCCTTGGTGCCGTCAGCCGCGCCGTCCGGTCGGGCCAGGACGAGGTGGACGGTGTTGTCGTGGGTCTGGGCGTCGGCCGAGGTGATGAACCGCTTGACGCCCTCGAGGTGGTACACGCTGCCGAGGTCGTCGGGTCCGTTGTCCTCCACGTGCACGGCCCGCGTGGTCCC
>CAZSQF010000443.1:0-2112 GCA_964608935.1 uncultured Actinomycetota bacterium
TGCTCGGCAGCGAGGAAGACCGTCGACACGCTCGGGGTGTTGTAGGTCTGGTGCTTGCGGCTGTTGTCGAGCGCGGTGCGAAGGTCGAGGAACGCCGGGACGTAGCGCCCGGAGGCGGACACCGACTCCGCACGTTCGACGGCGGCGGGCGATACCAGCGCCACGGTGAGCGCACCCTCGGCACCGAAGGCCTTCTGGAGGCTGAAGTAGTACACGTCCGTGGCCGTCAGATCGACCGGCAGCCCGCCGGCGCCCGAGGTCGCGTCCACCAGCACCAGGGCGTCGTCCACCCGCACCGGGGCCTGCATGACGCCGGTCGAGGTCTCGTTGTGAGTCAAGGCCTGCACGTCGCAGCCCGGGGCCGGTGTCGGGTCGGGCCGCGTTCCGGGATCGCTGTCGACGACGTCCGGGTCGTCGAGCCACGGCGCCGCCGTGGTGACGGCAGCGAACTTCCCGCTGAACTCGCCGAAGCGGTAGTGGCGGGCCCGCCGCGCCACCAGCTGGTGGGCCGCACTCTCCCAGAAGGCGGTGGCGCCGCCGACCGCGAGCAGCACCTCGTAGCCGTCGGGCAGGGAGAACAGCCGCGCAAGCCCCTCCTGGAGCCGACGCACCTCGTCCTTGACGCGGTCCTGGCGGTGCGAGGTGCCGAGCAGCCCGTCACCGACCTCGGCCAGTCGGGCCAGCGCCTCGGGCCGGACCTTGGTCGGACCGCTGCCGAACCGGCCGTCGGCCGGGCGGAGGTCCTCGGGGATGACCAGATCGTCCACGTCGTGCCTCACAGGTAAGGGGCCGTCGTCGTCCCCGCTGGAGGCGCATCCAACCCGCGGCGTGCCCTCGCAGCAAACGCGCCCTGTCCGTGCGGCAGGGTGGCCGCGGTGTGACGGCTACGCTCGTCGGCGCTCCCGTCCGATCCGACGACCGAGGACCGCAGCGTGTCGCTGTCCACGCGCATCCGGGACATGGAGGAATCCCCCACCCTCGCCGTCACGGCCCGCGCGAAGGCGCTCAAGGCGGCGGGTGAGCCCGTCATCGGGTTCGGTGCCGGCGAGCCGGACTTCCCGACGCCGCCGCACGTCGTCGAGGCGGCACAACGGGCGGCCGCCGATCCCGCCAATCACCGCTACACGCCGGCGGCGGGGCTGCCGGCGCTGCGCGAGGCCGTCGCGCAGGTCACCGGCGAGGCGGCCGGCCTCGACGTGGACCCACAGCAGGTCGTGATCACCAACGGCGGCAAGCACGCGCTGTTCAACACCTTCCTGTCGCTGCTCGACCCGGGCGACGAGGTGCTGATCCCCTCCCCCTACTGGGTCAGCTACCCGGAGCAGGTCAAGCTCGTCGGGGGCACACCCGTCGCGGTGCCCACCACCAAGGAGACCGGCTTCCGTGCGACGGTGGAGCAGCTCGAGGCCCACCGCACCCCACGCACCCGGATCCTCGTGTTCGTGTCCCCCTCCAACCCGACCGGCACGGTCCATCCGCCCGACGAGGTCGCCGCGATCGGCCGCTGGGCCGCCGAGCACGGCATCTGGGTCGTCACCGACGAGATCTACCAGCACCTGGTGTACGGCGACGCCCGGTTCGTCTCGCTCCCCGCGGTCGCGCCCGAGGCGGCTGAGCGGACCGTGATCATCAGCGGGGTGTCGAAGACCTATGCGATGACCGGCTGGCGGGTGGGGTGGGCGATCGCGCCCGCCGAGATCGCCGCTGGCATGAACAAGCTCCAGAGCCAGGCCACCTCGAACGTCGCCAACGTCGCCCAGGCGGCGGCGTTGGAGGCCCTCACGGGACCGCAGCAGACCGTCGCGGAGATGCGGGACGCGTTCGACCGGCGGCGGGGGCTCGCGGTCAAGGCGCTCGGCGCGATCGACGGGGTCGCGGTGGTCGAGCCCGAGGGGGCGTTCTACGTCTTCCCGTCGTTCGAGGCCGTGCTGGGGCGCGAGGTCGCCGGCCGCGTCGTCGGATCGACGCTCGAGCTCGCGGAGGTGCTGCTCGAGGAGGCCAAGGTCGCGCTCGTCCCCGGCGAGGCGTTCGGCGCTGCCGGCTACGCCCGGCTGTCCTACGCCCTGGGCGACGACGACCTGGTCGAGGGCATCGAGCGGATCGCGCGGGCGC
>CAZSQF010000444.1:0-2111 GCA_964608935.1 uncultured Actinomycetota bacterium
CGCCGGGCTCCCCAGGTGGCAGGCGCCGGCGCCTCAGCCGCGGATGCCCTCCCACAGCAGCAGGGCGCCGAAGACGAGAAACGCGCCGGCGGCGAGGTAGCGCACCGTCCGCTCGGGCAACCGCGCGCCGACGACGGAGGCGACCGCGACGGCGATGCCGCTGGCGGCGGTCATGCCGGCGCTGGCGCCGAGCCAGGTCGGCAGCGGCGCCTGGGTGCTGGCCAGCGTGATGGTCGCGATCATGGTCTTGTCGCCGAACTCCGCCAGCAGGAACGCGGCGGTCACACCCAGCAGCACGGAACGACCCCGCACCTCGGCGCGCTCGGCCTCGTCGTCCCTGTCACGCAGGGTCCACAGCCCGAACGCGACGAACACGAGCCCACCGACGACGGCGAGCAGGCGATCGGGCAGCGCCGCGCCCAGCGCGGCTCCGATCAGTGTCGACAGCCCCAGCATCGTGAGGGCCGCGATGGCGACGCCGGCCACCACGGGCCACGCGCGGTAGCGGGCGGCGAAGCCGATGGCGAGCAGCATCGACTTGTCCCCGAGCTCGGCGAGGAACACGAGCCCGAAGGCTCCCAGCAGGTCGGCGACCACCGCCTACGGCACCCGCACCAGGGGTGCGTAGGCGAGGACGAGGTGCTTGACGCCCTCGTCGTCGAACTCGACCGTCGCCTCGGCGTGCTCGCCCTCACCGACCAGCTCGGTGATCCGGCCGGCCCCGAACTTGGTGTGCATGACGCGGTCGCCCAGCGCGAACTCGGCGCCGGCCACCTCGAGCACCTCGCCGTCCCGCAGCCGCCTGGCCGCCGAGGTGGCGCCCGCGCGGCGCTCGTCCACGAGCTCGGCCGGCAGCTCTTCGAGGAAGCGCGACGGCGGGTTGTAGGACGCCCCGCCCCACAGCGTGCGATGGTCGGCGTGCGTCACGTAGAGGCGGTCCTGCGCCCGGGTCAGCCCGACGTAGCACAGCCGGCGCTCCTCCTCGAGCTGCTCGGGGTCGTCGAGCGAGCGGACGTGCGGGAACACCCCGTCCTCGAGCCCGATGACGAACACCACCGGGTATTCGAGCCCCTTGGCGGTGTGCAGGGTCATGAGCGTGACCGTGCCGTCCTCGTCGTCGTCGAGCTCGTCCTGGTCGGACACGAGCGTCACCGATTCGAGGAACGTCTCGAGTCCGTCGGCACCGACCGCAGCGCCGCCGCGCTCGTGGACCTCCTGGGCGACGGCGCGCAGCTCCTGGAGGTTCTCCTCGCGGCCGAGCGCCTCGACGGTGCGCTCGGCCTGGAGCTCCTTGAGGTAGCCGGTGCGGTCCCAGATGCGCTCGATCAGGTCGGGGGTGGCGAGGTCGTGCTCGAGCTCGGTGCGCAGTCCGTCGATGAGGTCGACGAACGAGGTCACCGCGCCCACCGCCCGGGTCCCGAGGCCCTGGACGTGCTCGACCTGGCGGCACGCCTCGAGGAAGCTCACGCCCTCACGGCGTGCGTGCCAGTCGAGTGCCTCGACCGTGCGGTCGCCGATGCCGCGCCGGGGCAGGTTGACGATGCGCCGCGCGGACACGTCGTCGGCGGGGTTGACCAGCACCCGCGCGTAGGCAAGGAGGTCCTTGATCTCCTTGCGCTCGTAGAAGCGCACGCCCCCGACGACCCGGTAGGGCAGCCCGACCCGGATGAAGATGTCCTCGAGGACCCGCGACTGGGCGTTGGTGCGGTAGAAGACCGCGATGTCGTCGAAGCTGAACCCCTCGGCCCGCAGCTTCTCGCACTCCTCGCCGACGAACGCGGCCTCGTCGTGCTCGTCGTCGGCGCGGTAGCGCACGACGTGCTGGCCGAACCCGCGGTCGGTCCACAGCTCGGCCCGCCGCTTGACCGCGCCGCGCCGGATCACCCCGTTCGCGGCGTCGAGGATGGTCTGGGTCGAGCGGTAGTTCTGGTCGAGGACGACGATGGTGGCGTCCGGGTAGTCCTGCTCGAACTCGACGATGTTGCGGATCGTGGCGCCGCGGAAGCCGTAGATGCCCTGCTGGGGGTCGCCGACGACCATGACGTTGCGGTGCCCGCCGGCGAGCAGGTTGACGAGGTGGTACTGGGCCCGGTTGGTGTCCTGGTACTCGT
>CAZSQF010000445.1:0-2109 GCA_964608935.1 uncultured Actinomycetota bacterium
GCGCCCGGATCGATCCCGCCCGGAGCGGACCATGGTTCGCGGGCCTTCTCCTCCTTGCGCTCGTCGCGTTCTGGCCCAGCTATCTCTCCCGTCTGGGAAGCACCGGTGCCTACACGCACGTGCACGCGGCCACCGCGACCCTCTGGCTGCTCTTCCTGATCGCACAGCCCGTGGCCATCCGGACCCGCCGACGAGGCCTGCATCGCGTCCAGGGCAGGTTCTCGTACGGCCTGGCGGCCGCGGTCCTGCTGAGTATCGTCCTGCTCGCCCACAGCCGGATCGAGGGGTTGGTGGGCGAGGCGTTCGCGCGTCAGAGCTACGTGCTCTATCTGCAGGTCTCCCTGGCAGCCCTGTTCGGGCTCACCTATGGAGCCGCCGTGCTCGCGCGGCGGACCACCGCCGTACACGCCCGTTTCATGATCTGCACGGCGCTGGCGCTGATCGATCCGATCGTCGTGCGGCTGTTGCTGTGGGCGGACTCGACGCCGGACTGGAACTACCAGTGGTTCACGTTCGCCGTGACCGACCTCCTCCTCGTCACGCTCATCTGGCTCGATCGCAATGCGCGGAAGGGGAGGTGGGTGTTTCCTGCGGTGCTCGCGGTCTTCGTGCTGGCGCAGGTACCGGCCCTCCTGGGATGGACGGGGACGGCCGGCTGGCAGGCGTTCGCGCGCTGGTTCGCGGGTCTGCCGCTGACCTGACGGCCGATCAGCCGGGCCACTCCCTCAGGGCGGCGCCAGACGGTCGCGCCAGGAGGGGCCGGACTTCATCAGGTCCTCGCCCGCTTCCAGCCGGTCCAGGATCCCTTCGATCGCGAGGCGTATGCGCTCCGCCGACTTGAGATGCCCGTGGCGGGCCGCGGCTACGCCGCCGAGGACTCCTGCGGCCGCGGCGGGCACGCCCAGCCAGGGCGTCGCCACGGCCATCCCGAGACCGACGCCCGCGCCGACCCCGCCCAGGCCGAGGCCGAACGTCCACCCCCAGGCGTTCTGCGACCGCTCGGAGGACAGATCCGCCACGAGCGAGACGAGGACGTATCCCTCTTCCAGGTGGCTGACCGCCGCCTCCACGGAAGTCGCCCGCGCCAGCTCGTAGGTGCGGCCGCCCCACCGGAGCCCCCGCTGGATCGACGCGACGACGCCTTCCTCCGCCTCCCAGCGCGACCGGCCTTCGCGCTTGCGCACCCGCCGCAGGCTCTCGCCGCGCGCCAGGTAGTCCTCGAGCGTGGAGGTCACGGCGGGAGCCCGGCCCGGCACGACACGGGATGCGGCGACCCGGGCGGGACCCACGAAGCGCGCGACGGGCCCCTGGTCTTCGGGAAGCGTGGGAAGAAGAGATTCCGCGCGCAGCTCGCCGAGCGCGCGCCGCACGTGCTCGGGGGCGAGCCCGACCTCCCGTCCGATGCGGAGGACTTCCGACTCCGACAGCCGGTCCGCGGTGTCGTCGCCCCCGCCGAACTGGAGCTCGGTCGCCCTGCGGATGACGCGGTCGAGCTGCCCGCGATCGAGCTCGAGGTCCCCTCTTTCCGGCTCGTTCATGCGCCTCCGGGTGGTCGCGGTCGTGGCGGTCCCCGCCGGAGTCGCGGCCGCTCCGGTCGTCGCGGTGCTCGTCGCGCTCGGTCGGCGCCGCCTCACGGGATCACGAGCCGCTGCCCTCGTCCTCGTAGATCGCAGTGAAGGGCTCGCCCCCGGCGAGATAGTGGCCCCGGTACATCCCGGGCGTGTTCAGCGTCATCGTGATGTTGCCGTTGCGGTCGATCCCGATGACACCACCGGTGCCGCCGTGATCCACGAGCCGCTCCATGACGAGCGCGTGGGCCGCTTCTTCCAGCGTCTCCCCGATGTATTCCATGCGCGCGCAGATGTCGCGGGCGACGACGTTGCGAATGAAGTACTCGCCATGCCCCGTGGCCGAGATCGCGCAGGACTCGTTGCTGGCGTAGGTGCCCGCGCCCACCAGCGGCACGTCGCCGATTCGGCCGAAGCGCTTGTTCGTCATCCCGCCGGTCGAGGTGGCGGCCGCCAGGTCGCCGTTCGCGTCACGCGCCACGGCCCCCACGGTGCCGATCATCCGGTCCTCGGCGGTGCGGAAGTTCGCGGCCTGCTCCCC
>CAZSQF010000446.1:0-2108 GCA_964608935.1 uncultured Actinomycetota bacterium
GCTGGCGTGGGTCGGCCCACAGCCGCCACACACGCTCGGGTGAGGCGGCGAACACCGCGGTCACGACCAGGGTCGCGTTCTCGAGGTCCTTGCTGATCTCTACGACGCTCACGGGCGGTTCTCCTCGTCGGGTGTATCGACGTCCGGGGGTGGGATGTCATCGTCGTCGAGCAGCTCATGCATCCGCTCGATGCGGCCACGCCAGAGCTCCTCGTAGTGATCGAGCACGGCGCGGGCGTTGCGCAACCCGTCCATGTCGGTGGTCACCACGCGGCGCCGGCCATCAGGGCGCTTGCCCACCAGGCCGGCCCGCTCCAGCACGGCCACGTGCTTCTGCACGGCGGCGAAGCTCATCGGGTAGAGAGCCGCCAGCTCCGAGATGCCCTGGTCCCCATCGATCGCCCGCAACACGATGTCCCGTCGTGTCGCGTCGGCCAGGGCCCCGAAGACCGCGTCGGCCCGCTCGTCGGTGATGGTCGCTCCCATACATACAACCATATGGTTGTATGTCGAGCGCGTCAAGAACCGTCACCAGGCGCGCAGATTCGGCTCGCCTGTCTGCTTGCATGCGACGGTAGACGACCTCGCCTAGCAGTCGGACGGTTCTCGGTCGACGGGGCGGGGTCGGGGCCGCGTTCGCCACGGACGCGAAACGCACGGAGGCGGGCACATGACCACCCAGCGCACCCACGACGTCACCACCACCGACGGCGTCGCCATCGTGGGGACCGTGCACGGCCAGGGGCCGCCCCTCGTCTTCACGCAAGGGGGCATCGGCGACGCTGACCTCGACTGGCAGGCGCTGCTGCCGCACCTGACCGGGCGGTTTACCTGTCATCTACCGAGCTTGCGGGGTCGTGGCCTCAGCGGCGATAACCCCGATCTCGGGTTCAGTCGGCTCGTCGATGATCTGGTCGCCTACGTCGACAGCATCGGGCAGGGAACCGGACTGGTGGGCTGGTCCGCCGGCGGCATGGTGCTCGCCGTGGCGGCGCAGTCAGACGCGGTGGGTGCGGTGGCAGCCGTCGAACCCTCGATGTGGAGCCTGATGGACGACCGGGAGCAAGCGGCCGTCGGCGGGGCCGTCGCCCGCGCGAGCGAGCTGGCCGCCGAAGGCAGGCTGACCGCTGCCATGCGCGCGTTCGCTGGCTTCCCCTTCAACGACGGGGAGATGGCCGTCCTCGAGGCGGCGGGCTACTTCGAGGCCGCGGGCCGCTACGTCCCGACGCTGCTCAACCAACTCCAGCAAGGGATGGAGTACCAGGGCCCCATCCCCGACGACCCGGCGCTGCTCGGTGCGATCTCGGCTCCGGTGCTGGTGCTGCAGGGATCGGACACCAAGCCCTTCCTTGCCGCCGGCGCGCGGCACGTGGTCGATCACGTCCCCAACGCAACGCTGCGCGAGATCCCCGGCGCCGGGCACGCCGCCCCGCTGACCCATCCCGAGGCACTTGCTGAGGCACTCACAGAGTTCTTCTCGCCAACCCAGACCCAGCAACCGGCCTGACCCAACCGGGAGGCGCCACCCCGTCAGCACCCTGCTACGACCCTGCGGAGCGGACTCGCCCTGGAACTCCCGCCGAGGGTCTCCGTGGTTGTGCCCTCAGGCACGCACCAACCGTCCCTTCACATCCTGCTCGAACTCGTACAGTCGGAGCGCGACAAGCAGCTGGCGGACGAGAGCCTGAAGGGCCACATCGAGCGGTCCTCGCCGGGTGCGACCGCGGCTACCGGGCGGGCTCCCCGTTCGCCCAGTGGACCAGATCCTCCAGGGGCGGGATCAGACCGAGCTGCTGGAACAGGCCGAGGCGGTCCTGCATCGCCCAGGTGCGCACCATCTGCCCGTCGCGGACCCGGTAGAAGCGGAACGAGCCCCACGTCAGGCGCCGCCCGCTCGGGGCGACGCCGGCGAAGGGAGCCCGGTCGTGGATGCCCGTCACCGTCAGCCGGGCAGCGACGATGTCGCCTTCCGCGATTAGTTCCTCGATCGCAACGTTGAACACCGAGAACGCCTCGGCGATCTCGGCGAAGTGCTGCACCACCTCTGCCTGCAGGGCGGGGGCGACGAGCCCCTCTATCGCCGATCGATCCAGCCGGTTCCACGCGTC
>CAZSQF010000447.1:0-2102 GCA_964608935.1 uncultured Actinomycetota bacterium
CTGCTCGAGGACCGGGACGTCCTCGACGACGCCATCACCGCCAAGGCCCTGGCGGCCTCGGCCCGTGATCGTGCCGAGCTGGCGCGGGCCGAGGCCGAGGCGGCCGAGGAGCGCGCCGCAGACGAGCTCGCACAGGTCGAGGCGTTGCGCGAGGACCAGGCGGCCGTGGTCGCAGCGGCGCAGGGCGAGCGGCGCCGCCAGCAGGCGATCTTCGCCGAGCTGGAGGCGGACGCCGAGGTGATGGCGGCCCTCCGGGCCAAGCTCGAGGAGCAGATCGCCACGCTCGAGGCCGGGCCCGCCCCCACCCCTGAGCCCACACCGCCGCCGGACGACAACGGGGCGCCGGCGTGGGCCGTCAGCCTGCCCAGCGCGGGCCACGCCTGGGCCGGGCCGATCGCCACGGCGTCACACGCCAACAACATCGACGGGCGCCTGATGGCGGCGCTCGTGTGGACCGAGTCGAGCTTCAACCCCCATGCCGTGTCCCCCGCCGGCGCGATCGGGCTGGCGCAGCTGATGCCGGGCACGGCGAGCTGGCTCGGGGTCGACCCCTCGGTGCCCGAGCACAACCTCGACGGCGGGTCGCGCTACCTGCGGATGCAGCTCGACAGGTTCGGGTCGGTCGAGCTCGCCCTGGCCGCCTACAACGCCGGGCCGACCGCCGTGGCGTCCTACGGGGGCATCCCACCCTTCGCCGAGACCCAGCTGTACGTCGTGCGGGTCCTCGAGCGCTACCAGATCATCGCCGGCTGACTCGTCAAGCTGGCCGGGCTGATGGCCGAGCTGATGGTGGCCTTCGGCGGAAGCTGCGACCGCGTTGACACCGTCGGAGACGCCGGGTACGAAGCGCATCCGGGAGAACGCTTCGCGGGCCGCGACGCGGCGGGTCCGCGAAGCGTGGCGGGAGACGAGGGAGCGCGCGTGCTCGCGGTCGAGAACCTCGAGGTCGTCTACGAGGACGTCATCCTGGTGCTCAAGGGCGTGAGCCTGGCCGTGCCCGACGGGTCGATCGTGGCGCTGCTCGGCGCCAACGGCGCCGGCAAGACGACCGTGCTGCGGGCCATCACCGGGCTGCTGGACGTCCATCGGGGTGAGATCACCAAGGGCACGGTGACCCTCGACGACCGGCCGATCCATCACCTCGACCCCCCCGCGACCGTTGCCGCCGGCATCGGGCAGGTGATGGAGGGCCGGCGCATCTTCGTCGAGTTCACGGTCGACGAGAACCTGCGGGTCGGGGCCCACACCGCCGAGCGCGGCACCGTCGAGGCCGGGCTCGAACGGGTCTACGGGCTGTTCCCCCGCCTCGCGGACCGGCGCCGGCAGGTTGCCGGCTACCTGTCGGGCGGCGAGCAGCAGATGCTCGCGATCGGGCGGGCGCTGATGGCCTCGCCGCGCTACCTCCTGCTCGACGAGCCCTCCCTCGGCCTCGCCCCGCAGCTGGTGGGCCAGATCCGCGATCTCGTGGTCGAGATCAACGAGCAGGGCACCTCGGTGCTGCTCGTCGAGCAGAACGCGAACATGGCGCTGTCGATCGCCGAGCACGGCTACATCATGGAGACCGGCAAGGTCGTGATGGACAAGCCGGCCGAGGTGCTGCGCGAGGACGAGGACGTGCGCGAGTTCTACCTCGGGCTGCGCGAGGAGGGCGCGGCCTCGTTCCGCGACGTCAAGCACTACAAACGCCGCAAGCGCTGGTTGTCCTGACCGACCCGGACCGAGATCCGACCGAGGAGTTCGAACCGGTGGCCATCATCCGGCCGTTGTCGGAGGCCCTGACCGGGACGTCGGTCGACGTGCCGTGGAGCAGACGTTCGACGCAGCGCCTGGCCATCTCGAAATCGTCCTGGCGGATCGCCTTCACCCACTGTTCCAGGGGCTCGAGAAAGGCCTGGGTTGAGTTCAGCATTGCCTGCGCCTCCAGCCCGCCGCCCGCCGGGCCGGCCGGCCCTGGCGAGGAAAGATGGCCGATGCGAGAGTCGCCTGCATCATAGCCCGCCCTGGCCGCAGGTCCGCCGCATTTCGCAGGGCAGGAGGGGCCCCATCTGTCGCGCCGGCCCCTCGACCCCGCCTGCGAGCCCGGCGGGCCGCGGTGGAAGGCC
>CAZSQF010000448.1:0-2101 GCA_964608935.1 uncultured Actinomycetota bacterium
CCTGCAGCCTGCGGATTAGAAGTCCGCTGCTCTGTCCAGTTGAGCTACGGGCGCATGTCACGAACGGTACGGCGCCTCCGTCACGGAGTGCGGACCGGCGCTGCCGACGCGTAGCCCTGCTGCGGTTCCGTTGTTCTGGCGAGATTCCTCCCTACAGTCGGAGTGAACCCTCGCAGCAATCGACGCCATGAACACTGCGCGCGCCACCTTTCCGATCGCGGTGATCTCGGTCGTGCTTCTGACCGTTGCCGTGGTCACGCTGGTCGTCCGCGGCGACGACACGACCCTTCCCGATGTCGCCGCACCATCGCCGTCGCCGACGTTGTCAGGGGAGGCGCCAACAACCGAGCCGCCGGCCGAGAACACACCCAGTCCGACCTCTCAGCCGGATGGACCTACCACGACGCCCACCGCGCCAACCACCGAGGGTTCGGCACCGGACGACCCCGAGGGGCCGGGGGCCGCAGATGATCTGGATCGCGAGCCTGACCCAACTCAGGGCGACTCGATGCCGAACACCGGCGCCGCCACCCTGTTGCCGGGCCTTCTCCTGCTCGCCGCGGCTGGAGGTCGACGGGGCAACCGGTGACCGAGGAGCTGCAGGCCCGCTACGAGCGGGCCCTTGCTGACATCCAGCCGCCGTTTGCGTTCGTCGATCTCGACGCCATGTCGGCGAACGCGGACGACATGTTGCGGCGCGCTGGCAGCAAGCCCATCCGCGTGGCGTCCAAGTCCGTTCGTTGCCGTGCCCTGCTCGAACGCATCCGTGACCGGGACGATCGGTTCCGCGGTCTGCTGTGCTTCACCCTGCCGGAGTCCTTGTGGCTGGCCGAGCACAGCTGGGAGGACCTGCTCGTCGCCTACCCGACGACCGATCGACGGGCCTTGGCACGGCTCGGCACGCTGGAGGGTCCGCGACCGGTGCTGATGGTCGACTGCACCGAGCACCTCGACCTGCTCGAGAAGGCCGCGAGCGCGGCCCTCGTGAACGTGTGCATCGACATCGACGCTGGCTGGCACCTCGCCGGCGGACGCATCAGGATCGGCACCAAGCGGTCGCCGGTGCACGACGTCGAGGCGGCTGTGACCCTGGCTCGGGAGATCGAGCGGCGTCCCGGCCTGCGACTGGTCGGCCTGATGTCCTACGAAGCCCACATCGCCGGCGTCGGTGACGAGCCACCGGGCCAGCGGGCACGCAGCGTGGCGCTCAAGTTGATGCAGCGGTTCTCGAGTGCGGAGCTGCTGGAGCGACGCGGCCGGATCGTCGCGGCCGTCCGCGAGGTGGCCGACCTTCGGTTCGTGAATGGCGGGGGCACGGGAAGCCTCGAGATGACCAGTGCGGACGCGTCCATCACCGAGCTGGCTGCCGGCTCCGGGTTCTATGCCCCACACCTGTTCGACCACTACGGCCACTTCCAGCTGCGGCCGGCCGCCGGGTTCGTCCTGCCAGTCGTCCGCAAACCTTCCCCCGACGTCGCCACGGCACTGGGTGGCGGCTACCTGGCCTCCGGGTCGGGCGACAAGGTGCGGCTGCCGATCCCGTGGCTGCCCGACGGGCTCCATCTCGACTCACTCGAGGGCGCCGGAGAAGTCCAGACGCCACTGCTCGGGTCGGCGGCGAAGGCCCTGTCCGTCGGCGATCGCGTGTACTTCCGGCACACCAAGGCGGGCGAGCTGTGCGAGCGGTTCGCCTCGCTGCACCTGGTGGCGGGCGACGAGGTCGTCGACGAGGTGCCCACGTACCGAGGCGAGGGCCAGACCTTCCTCTAGTCGCCTGGGGTCACTCTCCCAGGACGCTGCGGGTCCAGGCGTTGGTGAAGACACGGTTCGGGTCGAGCCGATCCCGAACGGCGAGAAAGTCGCCGAACCGGGGGTAGGCCGCCGCAGCCTGCTCGGCGTCGAAGTTGTGGCGCTTGCCCCAGTGGGGTCGGCCTCCCAGCTCGAGGAAGATCTCCTCCGCCGCCCGAAACCAGGGCTCCCAGGGCATCCCGCGGTACTGGTGCACGGCCACGTACGTGCTGTCGCGCTCGTGGGTCGGGCTCAGCAGGGCGTCGTCGCCGGCCACGACCCGGCACTCGATCGGCATCGGAACCGGGAGCCG
>CAZSQF010000449.1:0-2099 GCA_964608935.1 uncultured Actinomycetota bacterium
CGCCGATCAGGGCGACCAGGTCCTGCTGGATGCCGTCGTGCAGGTCACGCTCGATCCGGCGACGCTCGGCCTCCTGGGCCCGCACCAACCGACGGCGGGATTCGGCCAGTTCGTAGGTGCGGTGACGCAGCTGCTCCACGCGGTCAGCCAGTTGTGCCGCGAGCCGGACATTGCGGATCGCCAGGGCTGCCTGCCGTGCGAGGTCCTCGAGGACCGCCTGGTCTGGTTCCCCCAGGGTCCCCCGCACCCTGGGTCCGCAGGCGAAGGCGCCCAGGTGTTCGCCGGCGAACTCCACCGGGACGCTGAACACGGCCTCGTCGTCACCGGGGTCACCGTCCACGGCGGCCGTTCGCGTCGCCACGCCACCGCCGTCCGCCAGCTCGATGCGCGCCCAGGCCAGGCCGAGGGTCATCCGCACCGTCCGTGCCAGGTGGGGCAGGAGTTCGTCGAGGTCGAACGCCTCCTCCAGCAGGCGGCCGAGGCGGGTCAGGGCCTCGTAGCGGCTGAGCCGGGCTCCGAACACCCACCGATCGACCAGACCCTCCAGCCACCGTCGGGCCGGTTGGAACGCCAGTGTCACCCCGATCGTCAGCAGGATCGCAACGGCCACGGGGAACCGCTCGCTGACGGCGAGCCCGAGGCCGGCGGCGATCGCGATGTAGGCGCCAGCGATCAGCACCCACAACAGGCCATACACCAGGGACCGGCGCAGGAAGAGGTCGGCGCTGGCGCCGCGCGGTTCCCGCAATCCCAGCAGGAGTGCAATCGCTATCGCCGGCAGGACCGCGACGAACGAGACCTCGTCCGCGGGTGCACCGAACACGGTTCCCGGCACGAGACCGAAGGCGTCGACGACCGTGACGGCGATCGCCACCCCGACCGGCAGCAGGAGCCACTTGATCCGCTGGCGGGCATCGATGCCGGAACGGCGGAACCTGGCCACCAGGAGCCCGATTCCCACGAGCAGCAGGGCGGGCAGGACGCCCAGCAGGCTCACCGCGACATCGCCGATCGGCTCGAGCCACGAGATGAACAAGGGGGTGGCCCCCGGGACCGCGAGTGGATCGACGTAGGTGGGCGGCAGCGTCGACTGCCCCACCAGCATGATCGGGGGCAGGACCAGGAGCGCCCACAGCGGCCGGAGGATCCGCCGTTCGGTGGACGTTTGCACCTGTCCGTCCGGGTACAGGGCGAACATCCTCGTGCCGATGATGATCAGCCCGGTGGTCAGGGTGTGGAAGGCAAGGTGGGCGACCCACATGTGCGCACCGCCGAGTGTGAGGATGTCGGACGGGACCGTCACGTCCAAGGGCGTGGTCGACAGCGGCGGGGTCAGGGCGGACTGCAGCGCCAGCAGCGCCGCGAACGCGGCCATCCGCTGGGTCGTGGGATGGTCCGGCCGTGTCAGGTAGGCGTACCCACCCACGGCCAGGAACGGCAGGGTCCCCCCGACGTCCCACACGAGACCCCCGGGCCCGTGCGCGTGCACCCCGGCCAACCCTGCCGTCACCGAGCCGACGGCCGCGACGGCGGCGAGGGCGAACAGGGTGGTCAGGCCGACCCGATGCGCATCCACCTCCCCATCATGCCGGCTGGTGCTGGCGGACGCCCCCGGGATGCCCACACCCCGCGATGGGGGCTGGCCGCAACCGGATCGGTGGTCAGGCAGGTGGGCGGACGGCGTGGGGCCCGAGATGATGAGAGAGAGACAAGGGGGGCCAGACCATGACGAGGATCCTGATCGCGCTGGGCGCTGCCGCCGTGCTGGCGTTCGCCGGGTGCGGCAACGACGACCCCGCGGCGGCCGAGGCCAGCACGGTCGACGTGACGGCCACCGAGTACGCGTTCGACGTGCCGGCGGAGGTCGATGCGGGGCTGGTCACGTTCGAGTTCGCCAACCAGGGGGGTGAGGTCCACCATGCCCAGCTGGTGCGGGTGAACGACGGCGTGAGCCTCGAGGCCGCCATGGGCGCGATGGGCGAGGGCGACCTCGGGACCGCCTTCCAGAACGTCTCCCTCACCGGCGGCGTCGGCATCGCTCCGCCGGGCGGCAACGCCTCGTCGACGGCCAACCTGCCGGCAGGCGAGTACGCCTTCCT
>CAZSQF010000450.1:0-2098 GCA_964608935.1 uncultured Actinomycetota bacterium
GGCGACCGAGGACGGCGCCAGCCTGCGGGTGGTCGTGTCCGGGCTGACCCAGGTCCTCGGTCCCGGGAGCGTCGCGCCCGCGACCGAGGACCTCGACGCCGAGGGCCTGCCGACACCACGGGAGGACCTCGAGCTGCGTGTGCTCGTCGAGAACGACGGCACGACCACGCTCGACAACCTCCAGCTCGTGATCGAGGTCTACGACGCCGCTCCGACGCGGGCCGCGCTGCGCGGAGCGTTCGAGGGCCGGCCGCTGGGCCTGTTGCTCGTCCATGCCGAGGAGGTGCGGGGCGGCGGGTCACTGGGACCGGGCGAGATCGCCACCATCGAGGACGTGTTCGGGCGGGACGAGGTCGCCTGGCACGACGAGGGAGGCGTCCACCCGGTCCGTGTCGCCGTACAGCGGGGGACCGAGGTCATCGACGAGGTGGTGACGGCCGCCGTGTGGCTGGCCGACCTGCCCACCGCACCTGTGCTCACCACCTTCGTGTGGCCGGTCGACGACGTGCCATGGCGGACCACGGGGGGCGACTACCCGGCCACGGTCGACCGTGCGCTGCGTCCGGGCGGTCGACTCGACGTGCTGGTTCGCACGCTCGAACGCCACCCGGACGCCCCGATCGTGCTGGCGGTGGCCCCGCATCTGCTCGAGGACCTCCAGGACAGGGCCGACGGGTACACGGCGCTCCACCGCCGACAGGACGGCTCGCTCGAGTCACACGCGGTCGAGCCCGAGGACGACGAGGCACGGGCCTCGAACCAGCTCCTGCAACGTCTGCGCCAGCTCGCCGCGACGCTGCCCCACGACCCGATCGTGTCGTCGTACGCCGATTCGGACATCGCCGCACTGCTGGCGGAGGGCGGCTCGCTCGCCGATCTCGCGGCCGAGGCAGCGACCGAGAGTCGCCGTCGCCTCCTGGCCGTCCTCGACCGGCCGCCCGACCGCAGCACCCATCTGGTCGGCGGGATCCTCGACGGCCGGGCGGTCGACCTGCTGCGCAGCGAGCATCTGATCCTGCCGTACCACACCGTCCTCGGGCCCGATCCCGCGACCGATCCGGACCTGCCCGAAGCGCTGCGTCCGCTGCGATCCGACGCGGGCGGGTTGTTGACCGCGGCGGTCGGCGACCCCTACCTCACGGCCGCCCTGACCGAGCCACCGGGCGACGCCGGCCCACTCGTCGACGCCCACCGCATCCTCGCCGACACCGCCATGGTGTACTTCGAGGCTCCGAGCGTGTCCCGTCGCTCCTTGGTCATCCTGCCGCCCGAGATCTGGTCGCCCGAGCCGATGTTCGTCCGCGAGCTCCTCGACGACCTGCTGGACGCCACCTGGATCGAGTTCACGGACCCGTCGGACCAGGCGACCCGGGCTCGCCGGGCGACCGGCTCGCTCGAGCTCGTCGACGATGCGCTCGTCCCGATCGACCGCGACTTCGCCGAGCAGCTCACCACGGCGCTGGGTGGGCTCGAGGCAGCGCAGGAGGCGCTGCCCGCGGAGTCAGCCACGATCGATGGACGCGACCCGGCCGATCTGCGGGACGCGCTGCTACGCGCGACCTCGCGCCGACATGTCGGTGCCGGTGCCGCCGAGGCGGCGGCGTTGGTCCGCGACGTCAGTCGCGCCGTGGACGTCGCCTTCGGGGACGTCGTGATCGCCAGCGGCTCCCAGGTGACCCTGACCTCGGACACCGGCCAGATCCCGATCACCCTGCAGCGCGTCCGCGGGGGCCCCATCCAGGTGCAGATCGAGGTCGCCTCGCAGGGTCGCCTCGTGTGGCCGGACGGTCGCCGCTCGGAGACCATCCTGCTCGAGGACGACTCCGCCCAGACCGTGACGCTCAGCACGCGGGCATTGTCGACCGGCACGTTCCCGGTGACCGTTCGGGTCACCGACCCGAGCGGCTGGTACGAGCTCGACCGCACCACGCTGTCGGTCCGCTCGGAGAACGTGTCGGGCGTGGCGCTGTCGGGCACCGTGGGAGCGGTCCTCGTCCTGCTGCTGATCGGCGTCCTGCGCCGCCGCCGCCGCCCACGGCTGGCAATCGTCGACGAGGGCTCCAGGTCACCCACCCCACCTGCCGATGACTCGTAGTGG
>CAZSQF010000451.1:0-2096 GCA_964608935.1 uncultured Actinomycetota bacterium
GGCGTGGCTCCGGACGCGATGTGTCGTGGTCAGCTCGGGTGTCTCGGCCGGATGGGTGGCGCAGAGGTGCCGGAACATGCCGCCGGCGGTGACGGCGCCGTGTTGGTCTGGGTCGCCGATGAGGCGGACGGTGGCGCCTGTGCGGTCGGCCATCGCGAGCAGGGCGGCGAGGTCGCGGTCGGAGAGCGTGGATGCCTCGTCGATCGCGAGGACGGTGCGCCCGTCCATGGGTGGTCGGTCGGCTCGTGCGAGGTACCAGGCGACGGTCTCGGTCGGAATGCCGGCACCGACGGCGAGGTGACGGGCGGCCTCGCCCTTCACGGCGGCGCCGACGACGGTGTAGCCGGCGCTCTGCCAAGCCTCTGCGGCGACCCGCATGGTGCTGGTCTTGCCGGCACCAGCGCGGCCGATCGCGCACTGGAGGCGGTGGCCGCTGCCGCACAGCGAGCGAACGAGCTCTTGCTGTTCGTCGATCAGTTGCGGGTGTGCGGCGATGGTCGCGCCGATCGCTTCGGCCGACACCTTCGCCGCGCCGGCACCGAGCCCGTGATCGAACCAGCGGGTGATCTTCCGCTGCACGTCGAGGATCTCCCGCGTCGTGAACACGTCAACACGTGCGAGGGCACCACCGGCCTCGTTCGTGTCCAGTTGAACCACGTGGTCGCTGGCGAGGAACTCATCGGCGAGTCGGTCGGCCGTGACGGCGTCGATCGCCAGCGGTTGGTCGGCGTGTTCGAGGTCGGCGAGCGCGGTGAGAACGTCGGAGCGTGTGAACAGCGAGTGTCCGGCGCACACGCCGTCGTGTGGCGAGGCGAGTCGTTCGAACAGGTGCTCGTGGTCAGGCAACGCCCGCTCGGACGCTCGGCCGGAACAGGCGCGCAGGGCCTCGGGGGTGAGACCGCGCTGGCGGGCGCGCTCCCACCAGCCATCGACGAGGGTCGACGGGTCGACGTCCTTCTTGGCAGGTCTCGAACCGGTGATGACGGCCTGGACCTCGTCGAGGCTCGACCGCCGTCCGATCTCGGCTTCGAGTTCGGCGACGGCATCCTCTATCTCGTTGCGGCGCCGGGAGAACTCGCGCAGTACGTCGTCGTCGATGCCTTCGATCTCCCAGCTTCCCGATCGCCCTCGCCGCCACCGCAAGCCGAGCGACTCGGTCAGCTGGTGGCGCATTGTGATGGTGGCGATGGCCGATGCTGCCTGCGCGTGCTGGTAGAGGCCGCGGGCGTCCAGGGCTCGGCGGGTTCCGTGTTCGTCGATCACGGCGTTTGCGACGACATTGTGGTGATGTGGGAACGGGTCCAGCGCGCGCGACGTGAGGTGGCGGAACGAGGCGATCGTCAGCCCCCGGGCCAGGATCGGCTTGCCCTTCTCCCGGGCACCGGTGGCGTGGTACTCGAGGTAGGCGAGTCCGGCGTCGTTGCCGGTCTGGATAGCATCGAGCACGGTCCGGCGGGTGGTGGTGTCGCCGAGCATGGCGAGCACGCCGAGCGATTTCTCCGTCGTGAGTGTGAGATCGAACCCAACACGGACCGCCGGTGCGGCACGGCGCTCGAGGAACTCGGTCAGTGCCTGGCGCGTGATGAGCCATTGACCGCGGGTCCCGCGGTGCGCGGCCACGAAGTTTCGACGTGGTCTCCGTCCTTCTGCCAGGTCTGCCTCGATCGACCCTCGGTGGTCCTCCCACCGTCGGCAGAGCCGCCGGATGTATCTCGGGATGACACCCGCAAGTCGTGCGGCCTCGGTCACCGTGAGCTGATCGTCCGGCTCGCCGAGAGCAGCGACGACCCGGGGCTCCGTGCCGAGGCTGCGGGCATCGTCGCAACGGTCGAGTTCGGCCTCCGGTACCCAGCGAGTCCCGTCTGCGGCGATGCGAGGGATGAGGTAACTCCCCTCGGGCTCCTCGGGTATCGGCTGACCTTGGATGGCAGCGATGAGTCCATGCATCGCCCGCCGCTCGCCAGCCTCGACGAGAGCGGCCAGGTCCCGAGCGTCGACTCCGAGAGCGGCCGCAGCGTCGTCGGTCGAGTAGATGGCGTTCCCGTCGTCGCCGATGGCTGTGCGGTTGCCGACTCCGAGTGTTGGACGTCGTCCGG
>CAZSQF010000452.1:0-2092 GCA_964608935.1 uncultured Actinomycetota bacterium
GTGATCGGGACCTCCAGCTCGAGCGGCCGGCCCGCGTGGCGGGTTCCGAGCACGGTCTTGGTGTCGCACCGCTCGCGGTAGCCCTCCAACGGGTACCGCGACGCCGACGCGGTCAGGAAGACCAGGTCGTCGAAGGTCGGGATCGCCCGCTTCGCACCCCAGCCACGGATCTCGTAGCGGCCCACCTCCGCCATGTGCTGGATCTGGCCGATCACCTCTGGCGGGAAGGTGTGGCTGCGACGACGGGCGTCCATCGGCAGCACGCCGGTCGCCGCTGGTCCGTCCTCGGGACGGGTCTCGTCGGCTGCCATCAGTAGTGCTGCTCCTTGAGCGCGTCGAAGTTGTACAGCTGGCGAGCCGAGGCCACTCGGGTCACGTTCTGCGGCTCGACGTGATCGAACCCCGCCAGCGACACCAGCTCCTTGACACGGCGGACGTCGTCGTCGTCGAGCTCCTCGACCCGGGCGTCAGCACCAAGCGACGCGATACGCCCAGCGACGTAGATCACGGCCTCGTACAGCGAGTCGCCCAACGACTCGTGTGCGTCGCCACCGACCAACAGCGTCCCCGCCTGGGCCATGAACCCGCCCATGTGCCCCACGTCGCCGCCGACCAGGATCGTGCCGCCCTTCAACGAGATGCCGGCCCGCGACGACGCGTCCCCCTCGATGACCAGGGTCCCGCCGTGGCTGGACGCACCCGCGCATTCCGACGCGTTGCCCCGTACCCGCACGACCCCGCTCATCAGGTTCTCGGCCACCGACCAGCCCACGAAGCCGTCGACGGTGACGTCGGGACCGTCGCACAGGCCCGCGATGAAGTAGCCGGCGTTGCCAGCGATCTCGATCCGGATGCGGTTGCTCAGGCCCACCGCCAGGTTGTGCCGTCCCCTCGGCTCGGTGATCGTCACATCGCTGCCGTCCGGCAGCGCCGTCAGCGCCTGGTTGATCTCGCGCGTGCTCAGCTCGGCGCAGCTCAGCGTGACCACACGTGCACCTCTTCGGGCATCGGCTCGAACACGTCCGCATCCTCGATCCCCGGCAGCTCCGCCAGCGCGTGGTACTCCGACGCCATCGCCACGTAGTCCTCGGTCTCGGCCAGCACCGCCGGCTTGCACGCGAACTGGTCCCTCACCACCGCGAACTCGGTCTCGGTCGCGACCAACAACGTGAAGAAGCCGTCGAGCTCCTTGATGACCATCCGCAGCGCGTCACCCAGGCCGGCCCCGGCCGCGATGTGGTGGGCGATGAACCGCGCCGCCACCTCCGAGTCGTTGTCCGTATCGAAGCGGAGCCCGAGATCGCACAGATCCCGACGCACGCTCGCGTAGTTCGAGAAAGACCCGTTGTGCACCAGGCACAGGTCGGCGGCCGCCGCGAACGGATGCGAGTGGTCGGTGGTCACCGCCGACTCCGTCGCCATCCTCGTGTGCCCCAGCCCCTGGTAACCGCGACGGTCCGGCACCCCGAACCGCTCGCAGATGTCACGCGGCGCCCCGACGTCCTTGAACACCTCCATCGCGCGACCGTGACCCACCACCGTGACACCCGAGGCCTGCAACGCGGCGAGCACGGCCGCGGGGTCCCCTGGGGCCACCAGCACCGCACCCGTCCCGCGCTGCTGGACGCTGACATCCCGTCCGAGCCCCTCACCGAGCTCAGCCGCGAGTGCGGTCCAGTCCACCTCCGGCCCGGGTCCCCGGACCGAGTAGCGGTAGACCCCGTCAGGCAGATCGTCGTCGTAGATCGCGATCCCCGCCGAGTCCGGGCCGCGCGAGGTCATGCTCGCCAACATCGGTGTCAGCAGCGACCCCAGACGATCCTGGAGCACCTCCGTCCTCGTGTGGAGCCCGACGATCCCGCACACCGACCCACGTCCCTCCGCCCGTATCACTCGCCTCGCCGCATCCTAACCGAAGCCGAGCGAAGTTTCCTACGGAGGGACAAAGTTTCCCCGAGCTGGCCGGCCGGGGTGGTCAACGGGCGGGCGTCGCAGGGCAGCGACCAACGAGCCGACCCTGCGAGCTCGCCTCGGGTCACACGTAGCGCTCGAGCAGGCTCGCCTCGGCGATGCGGCGCAGCCCGTCCTGGAT
>CAZSQF010000453.1:0-2091 GCA_964608935.1 uncultured Actinomycetota bacterium
GTGCGGCGTCCAGCGCGTAGGTCTTGCCGGTGCCGGCCTTGCCGACCACCACCGCCACCCCGTCACCATCCCGTGTGAGCCGGGTAACCATGGCGGCCTGATCGTCGCCCAGGGTGGTTCGCCACCGCAAGACCCTTTCGACAACGTCATGGTCGACTACTGCGGTCCGGTCGTGGCGTCGTCGGAGGGTGGCGTTGATGGTGGTCTGTTCGAGCAGCAGCAGCCCGGCGGTGGTGAACCTGCTGTCCCCGCCGGAGGCGTCGACCAGCCGGCCGTCGGTGCGTCGGATCACCTCGACCAGTCCGCCGGCCTGTGGGCCGAGTTCGACCAGGTAACCGTCGCGTCGTCCGGCTTCCAGCAGCCATCCGCTGATCGCTTCGATCTGTTCGACGGTGGCGCCGTCGGGCAAGCGTTCGGCGACGGTTCGGACCAGGTCACGGACCCCGAAGGCGGAGGTGTCGGCGGTCAGGCCTTCCTCGGTGACCAGCTGTCGGTGGAGCGCCCGGTGATCCGGCAGGGTGGGCTGGTGGCGGTGGAGCAGCGCCTGCTCCCATCCCGGAGCGATGCCGTGGGTGGTGGCTTCGATCTGCCAGCGGGCCCGCAGCTCGAGCTCGGCGGGCTGCAGCTGCTTGGCTGGCCGGGTCGCGAGCGTGGCGACCTGGGCGGCCGCCGCCGAGGACTCGCCGCGTTCCTGCATCGCCTCAACGATCGCAGTCCGTCGCTTCGAGAAGGCGTCGATCCATCGGCGGGGCACGCCGGTCAGGTCGGCGCAGCCGTTGACCACGGGCTGCCAGGCCACGCCGAGGGTGCGGGTCAGCTCGGCCCGCAGGTGCGCCTGGTACAGGGTGCCGGCCGTCTTGGCATGCCGGTACAGGCGCCGGCCATCGAGCGTCCGCCACACGCCGTCGTCCGACGTGCAGGCGAGGTTGGCGACCAGCACGTGGGTGTGCAGCAACGGGTCCATGGCTCGTGAGGTGCGGTGCCGGAACCCGGCCGCGATCAGCCCGTCCACTTCGACCTGTTCGACGCCGCCCTTGCCGCGACGACTACGCGCGACGGTGCGTTCGATGTAGCCCATCGCCGCTGCTACCGCGGCGTCGTGGGCGGCCTGCACCGCCCTGTCCGACGTGGTCTCGTCGGACAGGGCCCACAGCAGCGAGACGGATTTGGGGGCGCGGAAGGTCAGGTCGAACCCGGGCACTTTGCGCGGCTGGCCCGACAGCCGCTCGCCGGTGGCTGGGTGCTCGCCGGCCAGCACGGCGGAAAGGTGGTCGCCGGTGACCTTTCCACCCAGCTCGATCCCGAGTTCGTCGACGCCGAGGCCGATCCAGCGGCCGGGGGCTTCTCCGCGGCCGAGGTAGTAGTCGTCGATGCCGCGGGCGACCTGGTCCAGGTAGTAGTCCTCGGAGCCGCGGCCCATCTTGCCGATGTTCAGCATGCCCGCCACCGCCCTCGTGCGGTGGGCGCCTCACCGGCCCGGTGAAAGTCTGTGTCCGAGGTGCGGAGTGGGTTCATGACAGGCAGCGTGCGTCTCGACAGTGCGGTTGTCGAGTGTGTGGATCTGCCTGTAGAGGGATTCTAGCGGCATTGTAGAGGGACTCTGGTTCGTGTGGTGATGGTGGCTGTCGGGGTGTGTCGGAGGCTGACGTGGGCTGACCAGGTCGAAATGTTCGAGATCGATTCTGGGGTCGTGCGGCTTCCGCGCGACGTCACGGCAGGCGTGCCCAGCAGGCCTCCCTAGTTGGAGTCACCTGACGGCAGACGGCATCGGCGGCCCACACGCGAAGGCCGGGTTGTGCACAGGATCGCAATTGATGTCACTCACGTCCAAGTGCCTTGGCGGACTTGATAGGTGGAACCGAAATCGGAGAGACACCATGGACACCCCCACCGCACCCACCAACGGCACCACCGATGAGCCCAGGGAGATGCCGCCCCTGCTCACCGTTCCCCAGACCGCCACCCTGATCGGCATGAGCATCCGGTCCACCTACCGAGCCATCGAAGCCAACGCCATCCCCCATATCCGCATGGGACGGCGCATCACCATCCCCACCGCCAAGCTCCTCGACCAACTCGGTCTCCCCATCC
>CAZSQF010000454.1:0-2079 GCA_964608935.1 uncultured Actinomycetota bacterium
CGAATTCGGTCTGCGCGCTGGGAGGGATTCGAACCCCCGGCCGCCTGATCCGTAGTCAGGTGCTCTATCCGGACTGAGCTACCAGCGCGTGGCGGAGGCTGAGGGATTCGAACCCTCGAGGGGGATCAATCCCCCAACGGGATTAGCAATCCCGCGCCATAGACCAGACTAGGCGAAGCCTCCAAGCGCCCGCGAAACCAGCACAGCGGACGCGCGGCGACGGCACAAGGTAGCAGTACCCCACCTACTCTCGCGACGTGCACCCTCTGTCGCAACGCCTGATCGAGCGCAGCCCTGACCGGCTGCGCCCGGCCGTCCGACTCGGTGTCCACACCATCGACGCAGCGATGCGCGACCGATTGCCGGGGCTGGCGGCCGAGATCGCCTTCTGGGTGCTCCTGTCGCTGCCCGCGCTGCTGCTGAGCATCATCGCCATCACCGGACTCGTCCTGGAGGGCGGGGGGTGGGAACAACCGCTCGTCGAGCGGGTGGTCGAGGTCTCGCGTCTGGCCCTGACCGAGCCGACCATCGACGGAGCGGTACGCCCGATCCTGGCCCAGCTGCTCGAGACCGGCGGCGTCGGCGTGGCGTCGTTCGCGTTCATCGTCACGGTCTGGGTGGCGTCGCGAGCGGTCAAGGTGGTGCTCCAGACCCTGGCGCTCACCTATGACCGCACGCACATGCGACAGGGATGGCAGGACCGCCTGCTCGGCTTCGCGGTCACGCTCGCGGCGATGGCCGTCGGGATCGTGCTGACCCCGCTGCTCGTCGCGGGTCCCAGCTTCGGTGAACAGTTGGTCGTCTGGATCGGCGACGACCCGGTGGGGCTCGAGGCCCTGTGGCGCCGCGCCTACTACCCGGCCACCGTCCTCGTAGCCACGCTGGCGGTCGCAGCCCTGTACCACCTCGGCTCGCCCGGCACGACCCCCTGGCGGCGCGATCTGCCGGGAGCCGTCCTCGCGACGACCGTGTGGCTCGTGGGCAGCGCGGGTCTGCGGCTGTACGGCATCTGGGCGGTCGAGGGCGGCACCGTGTACGGACCACTCGCCGGCCCGATCGTCGCGCTGCTGTGGTTGTGGCTGAGCGGGCTCGCGGTGCTCCTCGGCGCCGAGCTCAACGCCCAGATCGAACGGCTGTGGCCTACCGAGGAGATCACGGAGTCCGGTTCGGGTGGACCTCGGCGGTGAACTCGGATACCGGCAGCCGGAACGAGAAGGTCGTGCCGGCGCCATGGGAGCTGTCCACCTGCAGTGACGACCCATGTGCGCGCACGATCTCCTCGACCAACGCGAGGCCGAGGCCCAGCCCACCGGCCGGACGGGTCGTGAGCGAGCCACCCCGGTAGAAGCGATCCAGGACGTGAGGCAGATCGTCCGGCGGGATCCCCGGCCCGTCGTCGGTGACCGAGACCTCGACATCGTCGCGGACGCGCTCCGCCCGGACCCAGGTCCGGGTGCCGGACGGCGTGTGGTGGACCACGTTCGTGAGGAGGTTCTCGAGGACGTGGTCGATCAGCCCCGGATCGGCGTCCACGGCCAGCCCCTCGGGTACATCGACCTCGACGGGGTGGTCGGCGCTGAGGGTTTCGAGGCGGTGGACGACTGAGACGACCAGGGCGTGGACGTCGACGATGCGTCGCGCCGGCGCCACCTCGCCCCGTTCGAGGGCCGAGGTGTCGAGCAGCGAACCGACCATGACGGCCAGGCGGTCGGTGTTCGCGTCAATCCGCTCCAGCAGGTCCTGGCGCTGGTCGGCGTCGAGGTCGCTCCAGCGGCGCAACAGGGTCTGCCCGAGCCCCTGGATCACCGTCAGCGGCGTTCGCAGCTCGTGCGACACCGTGGAGACGAAGTCCTGCGTCCGTAGGTCGAGCTGCCGCAGCTCGATCACGGTCTCGCGATCGGCCTCGAACGCGCGTGCCCGGTCCAGGGCGTGGCCCGCCTGCTCCGCGAGCAGGGCTGCCGCCTCGACCTGGCCGGACGTCAGGGGCCCCGACCGCGAGGCGCCGGTCACGACCGCCGTCGCCTCGCCCTCGCCCTGCACGGGGACGACGACGGTGCCCCGGAACCCGTGGCCCCGATG
>CAZSQF010000455.1:0-2078 GCA_964608935.1 uncultured Actinomycetota bacterium
CTCGGCGATCGCGTTGAAGACGTCCGATGTCGTCGCTGCTCGTGCCATGCCGCCATCATATTCCGATATCGGCATGCGTCAATGGCGGGAGGAATCAGGGAGTGGTGAACGACAGGGTCGAGTCGGCCTACCCGGCAGGTGCGACTCGGACGCCGGACGTCTCGACCGACACGCACACCAAGTTCGGGTCCACGATGTCGGCGATGACGTCGAGTGCCTCTCGCGTCGGGTCGATCAGCCCGATCTCGGCCGGGCCAGACGGGCCGCTCATCCAACTGACCTGTGCGTGCCGCTCGATTTCGTGCATCCGTTGCGCCAGCGCGTCCGTGGCCGCAGTCACGTCGAGTGGCGGCCACGGCGACACCCGGACGGCCACAGCACCCTCGCCGAAGCGGGCGTCGAGCCGCTCACGCAGGTCCGCGGCGTCGTCCTCGCCGGCGACCAGGGCCGCGCGGATCCCGTCGGAGCGGTCGATCATCGGGACGACACGGCGCTCGTCGTAGCCCTGTTCGGCCAGCCACGCCATCGCGTCCTCGATCCTGGCGTTGGCCTGCCGGTCGGCGGCCAGCTCCTCGGGCGTCAGCGGGAACCCGAAGTCCTCGACCCCGGCCGGGGGCGGGTTCTCGAGCAGCTCACGGACCGTGGCCTGGTCGCTGGCGACGCCGAACTTCGCCCGTTCCTTCTGTGCTGCGGCGACCTCGGGATCGTCGCTCAGGGGCCCGTCCACCTCGCCGGTGCGGCGCAGCTCGTGTTCCGGCCCGCAGCGCGGGACGGCATGGCCGGCGAAGATGGCGTCGATCTCCTCGTCGCTCATCGCCTCGGGGGGCTTCGGTGGCGGGGGAGCATCGCCGTCATACGGGGGCAGCGTGATGGTCGTTGGTTCCAGCTCGTCCGCAAAGGGCTCGTCCAGCCCGTACGTGAAGGACTCGGTGAGGTGGCCGCGGTGCACCGCGACGGCGTGCACCCGCATGATCAGGGGTTCGATACAGCCACCCGGGGGCGGCAGCCACTCCACCTCCAGTCCACCGTCGACGACCTCGAGGCCGATGAGATCGTCGGGGCAGGCGTCGTCGGCCTGCCCGAGCAGCAGTACCACCCAATGGTCGAAGTCAACCTCGGGACGTTCGCCGTCGAAGCCGAGGTCTGCCCACTCCTGCGACCAGGTGCCCGCTTCGGTGATCACCGACGCACCCTTGCCGTCCGTCGTGGACTCCACCTGCCCGTGGTAGATCCAGGCAACCTCCGCCGGGTCCGGCGGCGCCTCCACGGTCACGCTCGGGTTCCCACAGGCAGCCACGACCATCACGGTGAGCGCCAGGACGATCCGCGTCGGCACGTCGCTTCCCCTCGTCGCATCCACAGTGGCCGTACGACGCCATTGACCGCAGGAAGGTTCCTTCGCGCAGCAGCGGACGACGCCGTGACCGTGCCGGGGACTCATCGGTCCGCGACCGCTGGTGCCTCGGATTTGATGAGACGCGCAGCGAGCGTCAGGAGGACTGCCCAGCCGAGCGACGACGCGATCAGCCAGCCAGCGAGGTCGATCAGACCTGCCGCGCCTACGACCGCAACCACCACGGCGGCAGCGAGGCCGACGACCGCTGTCCGCCGGGCACGGGCGTAGTGCCAAGTCGCGAGGACGCCGGCGGCAGTCACGCCTCCTTCGGTAGCGACAATCCACTCGCGGACGGCCTCCCGGGAAGTGTCCACCATGATTCCGTGGAGGATCCCAGCGACCGTCATCGCGCCGAGCATGAGCAAGATCGTGATGGTCGAGTCGCGGCGCACGTTTGTCGTCTCCCTGGTCGAGTCGTGTCGTGGTGAACCGTGCCAGTGCGCCGACGCACTGACACGGACCCAATCTGCGCGGGCACGTTACGACCGGTCCGCTGGCAGTGCAGTAGCGGCGGCTCCGAGCTACTCGTCGACGGGGAGCCGCTCGATCTGCTGGCCGGTCACGTCCGCGATGAGGTCAAAGTCCTTGTCGAGGTGGAGTACGGCAAGGCCGGCCAGCTCGGCGGTTGCCGCGATCAGCAGGTCGGGCACAGCCGGTGCCCGGTGGTGTCCACGGTCCGCGA
>CAZSQF010000456.1:0-2075 GCA_964608935.1 uncultured Actinomycetota bacterium
CGGTCAGGATCGGGTGACAGCGTCATTGGCTTGTTCCTCGGTGGGTAGCAATGCGGTGATACGGGTGCCCCCTCCCGGCGGACTTTCGACTGTTATCACACCGCCCAGCGCTTCGACGCGGTCGACGAGACCTCGCAGACCCGACCCCCGAGACGGATCAGCACCGCCGACACCGTCGTCTGTAACGGCCACGTCTACCCGCCCGTCGCTGACGCTGATCATCAGCGAAACAACCGTCGCGGTAGCGTGCTTGATGGCGTTGGCCACAGCCTCGGAGCAGACGAAGTACACGGCAGCTTCGACGGCTTCGGGAAGCCGAACGTTTGGGACATCCTGTTCTAGACGCATGCCGGGAGCCACCTGGATGGTGGTCAGTGCGGCTGCCAGTCCTCCATCGGTCAGAGTGCTGGGGTGTATACCGCTGGCGAGATCCTCCAACTCGACGCGGGCCGCTGTCAGCTCGCCCTCCAGTTCGTCCAACACTTCCCGGCAGAACCTTTCAACCCCTCGGAATCCAGCTTCGAGTCCGCGCAGACCTCCTCGGACCGCTACCAGCACGGTTCCAATGATCGGTAGGAGAACACCGAGGGTTATCACTCCGCCTGCACATCCTCGGTGTCAGCAATATGCCCATCAGAGGAATCATCCGACAATGGGTCCCATTTCCGGAGCCTCCCCAGCCGGCTGCATCATCTGGGATTCCCTTTCTCCCGAGCGCCCCGTTTGGCTTTGACGAGGTCGGATATCATCATGGCGAACCCTCCTCCGAGGACAGCGGCAGCGCCGATCCAGAAACCCACCGGGCCCCATCCTGCCGGCTTGGTCGCCATGGCAAGCAGGACGGTTGCGAGGATCGCGAGCTCGGGCAACATCAGGGCGTTGAGGCGTCGTCCTACCGCGATCGCCTCGGGGTCATCCGCCCCTCGTTCGCGTACGATCTCGTCGAACCGGCGCATCCCTGGTGCCTGGAACCCGATGCCGAGACCGAGCGCTGCCCCGAACCCCGCCAGCCCGATCACGACCCAAGTCTCCGTAAACCCCCGGGGTCCATCGACGACCAACCCTATTCCCGTCCCCAGTAGCAGAAGCGGACCAAGGATGCTCGCGGGAGCCTCGAGCGAGCCGAACCCCTCCTGGAGCTTCGCGAAGAAGGTCCATTCGCGCTTGCGGTACGCCCATACCGCCAAGGCGTGTCCGGTCAGGCCGATGCCGACCCAGACGATTGCGCCGACGATGTGGAGAAACAGCAGGACGTCATACCGGGACATCGTCGTCACCTGACTCATACCGGCGAACGGATCCTGCCCAAAGGGAGGCCACGGCTGACAGGATCATCGCGACACCCCATCCGGCACCGGGCGATGAGGCTTGGTGTTGGGATGGCCGATGAAAAACGCCTCACACTCTCCACGATGCTGGTGGGTCACACCCCCTGAGCCCTGCGGCCCGCGCACCACAACCAGTCCCCATCCGCCCACCGTGTGGGACGACTCGAGCAGCGAGACGAACCCGTCACGCTCCTGCTGGTCCTCGGGACGCAGCACCATCAGGTTGTCTTCGGTCCACATGATTCCTCCCCGGTCACCCATCTAGCCAACGATCGGCGATATCGCCGGAGCCGACGAAGTTGGGGGAAGAAGCAAGCTGCCAGTGGAGCTGGTAGCGGTCCACGAAGTCGAGCCAGCCGGGCTTCGAGGAGAGGACTTGGTCGTCGTCGCTCAGCCGTGACCGTACCCCGGCGATCTCCTCCTTGTTCGTCACCACCCCGACGGCAAACACCTGGCTCGGTGACGGCTGTCCAAGGAACAGGACGAGGACGAAGTCGTCGCTGCCTAGGGCGACCATGCCGACCTCGACACCCGCCGTTTCGACCTCAGCCCAGCCTGTGCCCGGTCGGCGAGCCCGGACCCGATCGGCTGCACCCCGACATGGCCGACCACGTCAACTTCGGGCGCACCCGCTACCTCGTCGACGGTGGCGTGCTGCTCAACAAGCCCGTCGCGCCGGCGCTGGAGGTGATCCGCGAACGTCCCGCGGACCGCCAGATCCGCCGGGTGCTGCTCTACGTCAACCCC
>CAZSQF010000457.1:0-2072 GCA_964608935.1 uncultured Actinomycetota bacterium
CCGAGGTGGTGGACCTGTCGGTGGCCGGCACACAGCTGTTCGGATCGAGCATGCCGCAGGACGAGCCCGTCCCGGTCGATGACGCGGCGGTGGACCGCTTCGTCACGACCGTTGCGGACGAGCTCGACCGTCATCTGAGCGACCTCCAGACGGGCGGACCCGGGCTGACCGGGGCGGGCTTCCTCGGCCCCGACGACGTGCTCGCCCTGACCGACCCCGACCGGCTCATCGCCCAGGCCAGCTACCGGATGATCGTCGGCGTGCGCGGCGAGCCGGAGTGGGCGGTCGTCGAGGTGGTCGTCGACCGGGCGGATGGTTCCTCGGGCACGGCCGGCGTGACGTTCGTCGCCGACGGTGGCGCCACCCTGGTCGCTGCGGAGGCCACCCCGTCATGGACCGCGCCATGACCTCCTCGTGGCGCATCACCCTCGTCGGCGCGACGATCGCGCTGCTGCTGGCCGGCACCGCCGCGGTCGCGGTCGAACGGCTGCTCCTGCCCCAGGGGGGCGGCGACACGCTCACCCTGCTGCTGCTCGGGTCCGACGAGGGCCCGACCCGCAGCGAGAACCCGCTCGTCGGGCGGGCGGACGGCTTCCAGCTGCTGTTCGTGTCCGGGGACCGCCAGCACGCGACCTTCGTGTCGATCCCACGCGACAGCTGGGTCGGGGTGCCCGGTCGCGGCAACACCCGCATCAACGCCTGCCTCGTCGACGGGCCCGAGACGTGCGTGGCCACGGCCGAGCAGGAGTTCGGCATCACCGTCGACGGCTACCTCATGACCTCGATGCGCGGCTTCGCCAACGCCATCGACGCCTTCGGCGGCATCACCGTGGACGTGCCCACACCCGTGTTCGACGGCGGCCACGACATCTCCCAGCCGGGGCTCCAGGAGCTCACCGGGCTCCAGGCACTGACCTACGGGCGGGACCGCAAGAACCGGCCGGGGGGCGACTTCGGCCGCTCCGAGGCGCAGGCCGAGATGCTCGCCATCGGGCACGCGGACGTGGTCGCGGCCGGCGACCTGCGCAGCGTGCTCGAGGCCGTCGCCGTCGTGCGCCGGCACACGGTCACCGATCTGTCCGGCGCACAGCTGGCGCAGCTCGGGTTCGAGGCGATGCGCCTGCCACCCGAAAACGTCCAGCGGCAGCTGGCGCCGGCGCGGCTCGGCACCGCAGGTGCCGCGTCGGTCGTGTTCCTCGAGCAGGCCGCCTACGACTTCATCAGCGACGCCGCCGAGGACGGGCAGCTCACCTCGCCGACCGACTGACCCACCGGCACGGGGCCGTCAGGATCCCGGCCGGCCCCAGCCACCCCAGTACGAGGTGTCCGCGAAGCTGTCCCCGCCGGCCGCTCGATCCGGGCGATCGCGCAGCCGGCGCCCGCGGGCGGACCGTACGTGCTCGGTGATCGCAACGACCACGATCGGCAGCGCCAGCGCGACGACGATCCAGCCGACCAGCGACATCCCGGCTCCTTGCCCTCGACCCCAGGGTAGAGGCTCCTGCCCAGGCCGTCATCGGGCGCAGGGCCGGTTCAGAGGGGCTGGGCGCGATTCGCATCTCGGAGCAACGTCAGCACGGCAGCCACCCGCCGGTGGGTCTGCGGCTCGTCGCTGAGCCCGAGCTTCGAGAAGATCGAGGTCGCGTACTTCTCGATCGAGGACTCCGACAGGTGCAGCTGGTCGGCGATCGCGGCGTTCGTGCGGCCCTGGGCCATCCGTTCGAGCACGTCGCGCTCACGGTCGGTCAGGTGCGCCAGCGGTGAGCGCGCCTGCGTGTTGCGGGCCACGAGCGCCGCGACCACGTCGGGGTCCACCACCGAGCCGCCGCGGGCCACCTCACGCACGGCGTGCACCAGCTGTTGGGGGTCGCCGACGCGCTCCTTGAGCAGATACGCCAACCCGGCCGTCCCGTCGCCGAGCAGCTCGAACGCGTAGGTCGCCTCGGCGTACTGCGAGAGCACCACGACGCCGATGTCGGGGTTGGCCGCGCGGATGCGGTGGGCGGCGTCGATGCCTTCGGTGTGGTGGCTGGGCGGCATGCGGATGTCGGTCACCACGACGTCCGGACGGT
>CAZSQF010000458.1:0-2047 GCA_964608935.1 uncultured Actinomycetota bacterium
AATCGGGCCCGCGACCGCGGCAGGGTCTGGGACCGCAGCAGGACGAACGGCAGGCCGCCGACCTCTCGCACCCGCTCGAGGCCGTACATGGTCTCGCGGGCGCTGACCCGCAGCAGCACGGTGATCCCGCGCCGGTCGAGCGCCTCGAGGCGGTCGGGGTAGAGGCCTTCGAGCCACTCGCCGGTGAGCAGCAGCACGTCGGTGGCACCGGTCCGATCCACCTCCTCGCCGACGCGAGTCACGTCGGCGAGCTCGCCCACGATCGTGGCGCGGTCCGCGTCGATGCTCAGGTGCTGTCGCGCGGTCTCGAGCGCCTCGGACGTGCCGACCAGCAGCACCTTGGGCGGGCCCTCGCGGCCGGTGCGGCGCAGGTGCGAGAGCCGGCGGTTGGCGGACACGCCGACCGCACCGAGGACGATGAACGCGATCAGGTTCGGGATCGGGAACGGCAGCACGCGGCCGGCGGTGATCCCGAGCTCGCGCGCCAGACCGGTCAGGGCGAGCGTGAGCAGGGCGACCATCCCGCCGGCGACGAGCGTCTGGCGGGCCGCGCGGGGCAGTACCGGCGGTGCGCCGAGCCGTGGCTCGCGCTCGTAGAGCCCGCCGAAGTACAGCGCGCCGAGGAAGATCGCGGTCGCGACCGCGAACGACACGAGGTAGAGCCCGAGCGGGTAGGTCGGCCAGTCGAAGCCCCGCTCGCGCACGAGCATCAGACCGACGGCGATGCCGTAGAGCACGATCGCGTCCGCGACCATGACGAGCCGGAAACCGCGCTCGTTCAGGCGTGAGAGAAGGCGACGTGCCGGGGCGCGCTCGGCGACACCGTCGGTGGTTGACGGCGCGTCGTCGAGCACGTCGGGGTCAGCCATCGTTCCCGTTGGGCGTCGGGGGAGGGCCCACGTCCCGCGGCGGACCCAGCAGGAAGCCTACCCCCCAGGCGAGGTGCATGGTCAGGAAGGCCACCGCCGTCGGGACGATGAGCGCGGGCCCCGGTGCGGCGAAGGCGGCCGCGAACATGGTTGCGGCCACGTAGGGACCGGCCACGGCCAACAGCGGCCACCACGCGCCCAGCGCCGCGCTGACCACTGCGGCGCCGAGCAGGGCCAGCAATAGCACCGGCGCGGCAAGCTGACGCAGCTCGAGCGACCCGGGGTGCATGCGCGCGGTCAGCCGCCGCCAGCGGCCGTACTGGACGTACTGCGACGCGAGGGAGCCGACGCTCGCGCGGGGGCGGTAGGTCACCTCCAGCGAGGGCTCGAACCACACCAGGTAGCCGGCCTCCCGCAGCCGGACGTTGAGCTCGGCGTCCTGGTTGCGCACGAACCGTGGATCGAACCCCCCCACGGCGTTCAGCGCCTCGCGGCGGAACGACCCGAGGTAGACGGTGTCGGCCGGCCCCGGCCGGGTGCCGCTGCGGTAGGCGGCCCCGCCGGAGCCGAACGGCGAGCGCATGGCGGCGGCCACCGCGCCGGCGAAGCCCTGCTCCGCGTGCGGGATCTGCCGGCCGCCGACGTTGGCGGCGCGGGTCTTGCGCAGCGTGTCGACCACCGTCGCGACGTAGCCGGGGGGAAGCACGGACTGGGCGTCGACCCGCACCACGACCTCGCCGGAGGTGGCCTCGATCGCGCGGTTGAGCGCGTCCGGGGTGCGGCCGGACGGGTTGTCGACGACGCGGACTCGCGGCTCGACCCCAGCGATCGCGTCGACGACCGCGCGGGTGTCGTCGCGGGAGGGTCCGACCGCGACCACGACCTCGTCGACCGCGGGCTCCTGCTCGAGGATCGTCCGCAGGCACGCCTCGATGGTGGCGGCGCCGTCCCGGACCGGGACCACGGCCGAGATGCGCGGTTGGTCCCGCAGAGGGGTGAGCCGCGGGGCGGCCGTCACACCGCCTTCTTCCGCTTCTTTCGTGCCTTGCGCTCGGCCCTCAGGTGGGCCGCGTGGTCCTGATAGCTGCCGACCACCGTCTCGGCGTCCCCGTCAGCGACGAGCTGGCCGTGATCGAGCCACAGCGCACGATCGCACACGTCGAGGATGCTCTTCATCG
>CAZSQF010000459.1:0-2041 GCA_964608935.1 uncultured Actinomycetota bacterium
CGGGTCGAGCACGGTCCAGCGCACGGTGCCGCTCCGGTCGTCCGGCCCCCTCAGCCAGGTGTGCCCGTCCGTGCCCACCACGACCTTCGTCACCGCAGGGTGCACGTCGGGCAGGTCCAGGGCCGTCTCGACTGCGTCCCGGAGCGCCGCGGTCGAGGGTGTGACCCGCTGCAGCGACTCGTTGGAGAGGTACTGCTCCATGATCGCGCTCCGCGTCTCGTCCGTGACCGCCTGGAGCTCCACCGCGTGCCGGTGGTGGAAGATCGTGTCGCCGTCGATGTCGAGGCGAGTCACGGCGTAGCCCTCCCGATCGACCGCGCGGTCCACGATGGTGAGGCTCGAGATATCCGGCGCGAGCATGAAGAGCGGGTGCTGCGGGATCGGCGCGGTCCGCGCGGCGGGACGGACTCCGGGGAGTTGGATGCGGAACCCATCGGGCCCCTCCGGGAGGCCGGCCAACCGCTCGAGGGGCGTCCAGTCCTCGTCCGCCGACCAGATCTCCTCGCGGTAGGTCCGCATCTGTGGATCGAGCGTCCAGCGCCGGTACAGGACCCAGAGGCCGTCTCCCGCGGGCAGGGGCGCGCGGATCACGCCCTCCGCCTCGCGGTCCGGTCCGCCGACGACGGTCGGCGCTTCGTCATTCGGAGGAAAGAAGGTCACCCGGAAGTGCCCGCCGTCCGCGGCCCAGAGCGTGTCGCCGCGCCACCCCATCGCCGAGACCGCCCGAAACTCCCCGGGTCCGTCGCCCTCGCCCCCGACGACCTCCCGTCGCTCCCCGGACGAAGAGAAGATCCAGATGCTCGCCGACCCCGGCTGCGCGACCGCGATCCCGCCGTCCGGGGTCGCCGCGAGGAGGGTGACCACCTCGAGCGCGGTCTCCGGGTCGTTCAGGCTGTCGATCCGTACCGTCGGCTCGAGCGTGTATTCCGGGAGCGGGGCCCGGCCCTCCTCGGGACCGAGGCACGCCGCGGCGAGGAGCAGGAAGGCGGTCGTCGCGATTCGGGCCGCGCCGCGCCGGGAAAGCCGGGGTCCTGCCAGGAAAACGGTCACGAGAGAGAAGCCCGGAAGCGCTTGGGCTGCTGCGGGGAACGAGCATCCAGCTTGGAAGCACTCCTGACGGCCAGAAATTAGTGACCTGTTCTATCCAACCCCGACGTCAGTTGTGGAGCGGGCGCGCTGCGGGAGGACGTCTCGAGGGAACCCTCAGCCCGCGGGAGCCTCTCCGTCGGGGCCCAGGCGCAGGATGGTCTGGGTGTCGGGGTCGAAGTAGCGAGCGGTGATCTCGGCGATCTCGTCCGGCGTGACGTTCTCGATGGTCTCGAGGAGCTCGTCGAGGGTCAGGTAGGGCTGATCGTAGAGGGCGAAGCCGGCGAGCCGGAACAGGCGCGAGGAGGTCGACTCGAGCGAGAGCATGACCTGCCCCTTCACCTGATCCTTGACCTCGCGAAGCTCACGGGACGTGAGGCTTTTCTCGGAGAGCCTGCGGTACTCCTCCTGGACGGCCTCGATGGCGCGATCGGCCGATGCGGGGCGGGTTCCCAGGTACACGCCGGAGGTCCCCGCGCGCAGGTGGAAGGCCTGGAAGGAGTATACGCTGTAGGCCAGCGCCATCTCCTCGCGGATCCGCTGGAAGAGGCGCGAGCTCATGCCGCCCCCGAAGGCGGACGAGACCAGGACCAGGGGAATCCGGGCCGGATCGGACCGGGGCGGTGTGCGGCTGCCGAAGACGATGTGGGCCTGCCCCAGCGCCCGCTCCACCCGAACCTCGCGGAAGCGGGGTTCCGCGGGAGGGTCCGGCACCGCAGGAACGCGTCCCCCTCCAACCCCTTCGAACCGGTCCACCACCATGTCGACGAGCTCGTCGTGCTCCAGGTGGCCGGCCGCCGCGACGATCAGCTCACCGCCGAGGTAGCGTTCGCGGTGGAGCTGCCGGAGCCACTCGCCCTTCATGCCGGCGACCGACTCCCGGGTGCCGAGGATCGATCTCCCGTAGGGGTGGCCCTCCCACAGCTCCTCGCCGTGCAGCTCGAACACGAGGTCG
>CAZSQF010000460.1:0-2040 GCA_964608935.1 uncultured Actinomycetota bacterium
CCGCATCCACACCAGGGCCGGCAGGACCACCCCGCTGACCCGGGCACCGGCCTCGTCCAGCGCTGTGCGCAGGTTCCGACGTGCCCGGAACAGCAGCTGCCCGAAGGTGCCGGGCGTGATGCCCAGGAACGCCGCCGCGTCGGCCACGCTCCAGCCGCGTTCGCAGCGCAGCTCCACCGCGATCCGCTGTCGCTCGGGCAGGTCCCCGATCGCCCGGTCCAGCAGGGAGCGCAGCACGACCGTGTCGTCCAGGTGCGAGCCCGGACCGGGCTCGCAGTAGAGCTCCTCCTCGGGGTCCATGACGACCTGGCGGGCATCGCGCCGTAGGTGGTCGGTCAGGACGTTGTTCGCCGTCGCCCTCAGGTACGGCCACACCGGACGGGAGGCATCGAACCGCTCCGCGGAAGCGACGAACCGCACCATGGTGTCGTGGGCGAGGTCCTCGGCCAGTGGCCGGTCGTGGGTTCGTCGGTAGAAGAAACCGATCAGGCGATCATGGTGCCGGCGGTAGGCATCACCGACCGTCCTGTGCCACCTCGGCGGCCGCGCCGGGGTCGCTACACCCCGGGGCAGGCCTGCCTCCTCAACTGCCGTCGCCATCCCGCATTCCTCCCTGGCCGGGGACGGACCGGGTGCATCGATCGACCCGAGCCCGCGCTCCCACGCCTCTCCGTAAGAGGTTCTTCGCCACCGGGATGGCCGATTCCTGCCTTCCTGCGGCATGTCACGCAGGACGGGGTGATGCCTCACCCACTTTCTCGGGGCAGGGCGTAATGGAACCCCTCCCCCATCCGTACCCCCCTACAACACGAGATGGGGCACCCACCATGCAGCGTGTCGCGATCATCGCCAGCAGCCACCTGGGCCGGGACGCCCTGGCCAACCTCCTGGTCGACACCGAATTCGAGGTGTTCGAGGCCGCAGCCCCCGGCAAGGGGGCCCGGGTCGCCCTGTCCCGCTCCCGTCCGGACCTGGTGCTGATCGACCTGGAATCCAACGGCGAGGTCGTGGGGGTGCTTGCCGACGTCGGCGACCGCAGCCCCGGCGCAGCCGCCGTCGTGCTGGCCGACGGGAACGACGTCCACCAGGTCGTGCCGGCGTTCCAGCACGGCGCTCGAGGCGTCCTGGCCCGCGAACGAAGCTGCGACGAGCTGCTGGCGGGGTTGCGCACCGTGGTGGCCGGCGACGTGGTCATCGAGCCGCGCCTGGCGTCCCAGCTCGTCCTGGCCGTCACACGGGGCGTGCGCGTGGCCGGCCCGTACGGGCTGAGCCGCGCCGAGGAGGCGGTCGTCGCCCAGCTCGCCCATGAGCTGACGAACCAGCAGATCGGCCGGCGGATCGGCGTGTCCACGTCGACGGTGAAGACCCACCTGCGTCATGCGTTCCGGAAGCTCGGTGTCCGGAACCGGGTGGAAGCGGCCCTGTTCGCGGTCGAGCGTGGACTGGCGTGAGCGCCTCGCCGCTGATCGACCCACCGGAGGAGGCCGCCCGCATGGTGCACGTGCGCGTGGTGTCCGACGATGCCGCGCGGCGTCCGGCGCTCGCCCATGCGCTGACCACCGACGAGTTCCTCGCCGACCATGCCACCGTCGGTGGCCTGCTGTCGCAGCCGGCCGGACCGATCGACCTCGTGGTGCTGGACCTCGACGAGTCCGAGGACGTCGTGGCCGACACGGTCGTCCAGCTGCGCACCCACATCCGTGGGCCGGTCATCGTCGTCATCCATGACCACCGCGAGCCGTCCCTGCTCGCCCCGCTGGCGGCAGGGGCGCGGGGCGTGGTGCTGGCTTCGTCCGGCGCCGCGGTGGTCCGACAGGCAACGAGTGCGGTCCACGAAGGGGGCGTGTTCATCGACCCGGCCCTGGGAGCCGTCCTGGTCGAGATGCTGGCCCTGACCGCCTCGCCCCACGAGGAGACGAACCTGACGCCGGCCGAGCTGCGGGTCCTGCGGCGGTTCCCCCAGGGCAAGACCAACCCGGAGATCGCCGCCGACCTGGGCATCAGCGTCAACACCATCAAGACCCACGTGCGCCGCATCCT
>CAZSQF010000461.1:0-2040 GCA_964608935.1 uncultured Actinomycetota bacterium
CAGGCGCTCGCGGGCAGCTTCAACATCCGGTCGATCCCGACCCTGATGGCGTTCCGCGAAGGCATCCTCGTGTTCGCCCAGGCCGGGGCGCTGCCGCAGGCCGCGCTCGAGCAGCTGGTGGAAAGGGTCCGGGCGCTGGACATGGACGAGGTGCGCGCACAGATCGCCGACCACGAGTCCGAGCACGCCGACCGCTAGGTGACGGCCCGTCCATCGGGCATCCTGTGGCCGAGCGCCGGTCGTCCCCCGGCGTCCCGGCAACCGGAGGTGCCCGTGAGCCCTGCACCCGCGACCGATCTCGCCCACCTCGACGCCCACGCGGCGCACAACTACCACCCGTTGCCGGTGGTCGTGGCCGAGGCCGAGGGGGCGTGGGTCACCGACGTCGACGGCCGTCGCTACCTCGACGCGCTGGCCGGCTATTCGGCGCTCAACTTCGGCCACCGCCATCCCGCGCTGATCGCAGCCGCACGGGCACAGCTCGAGCGCGTCACCCTCACCAGCCGGGCGTTCCACCACGACCAGTTCGCGCCGTTGTGCGCCGACCTGGCCCGCCTCACCGGCAAGGAGGCCGTGCTGCCCATGAACACGGGCGCGGAGGCGGTCGAGACCGCGATCAAGCTGTCGCGGCGGTGGGGCTACCGGGTCAAGGGCGTGCCCGCGGACCGCGCGACGGTGGTCGTCGCCGACAACAACTTCCATGGCCGCACCACCACCATCATCGGGTTCTCGACCGATCCGGACGCGCGTGACGGTTTCGGGCCGTTCGGCCCGGGCTTCCGGGTCGTGCCGTTCGGGGATGCGGCCGCCCTCGCCGAGGCCGTCGACGACACGACCGTGGCGGTGCTGCTCGAGCCGGTCCAGGGCGAGGCGGGCATCATCGTCCCGCCGCAGGGCTACCTCGCCGAGGTCCGCGACCTCACCCGCGAGCGCGATGTGCTGTTCGTGGCCGACGAGATCCAGACCGGGCTCGGCCGCACCGGCACGACCTTCGCGTGCGACCGCGAGGACGTCGTTCCCGACGTCTACGCGCTCGGCAAGGCGTTGGGCGGTGGCATCGTCCCGGTGTCGGCGATCGCGGCCGACCGCGCCGTCATGGACGTCTTCACCCCCGGCTCGCACGGCAGCACGTTCGGCGGCAACCCGCTCGCGTGTGCCGTCGGGCGGGCCGTGATCGCGCTGCTCGAGACCGGCGAGTACCAGGCACGCGCCCGCGAGCTCGGTGCCCGGCTCGACGCCGGCCTCCGGGCCCTGGCGACCGACCGCATCCGCGAGATCCGCACCGTCGGGCTGTGGGCCGGGATCGACCTCGCCCCCGGGTTGAGCGCGCGCACCGCGTGCGAGCGGCTGCTCGAGCTCGGTGTCCTCGCCAAGGACACGCACGAATCGACGATCCGCCTCGCCCCGCCGCTCGTGGTCACCGACGCCGAGGTCGACGACCTCGTCGCCAAGGTGGGCAAGGCGTGCAGTTGACCACCTCGCCACGCCCCGCGTAGCGTTTCGGGGACGCCGGGCGACCGGCGCGGGATCGAGGGGTCGTCCAGGTGTTCGACACCGACGTGGTGGTCATCGGTGCCGGCCTGTCGGGCCTGCAGACGGCGCGACGCCTGGTCGAGGGCGGGGCCGACGTGCTCGTCGTCGAGGCCCGTGACCGCGTCGGCGGCCGTCTGGAGGACCGCAGGCTCGCGGGCGACGACGCGGTGGTCGAGCTCGGTGGCCAATGGGTGGGCCACACCCAGGACCGGATGTACGCCCTGCTGGACGAGCTCGGGCTCGAGACGTTCCCGACCTACAACAGCGGGGAGAACCTGCTCGTCCTCGGGGGCGCCCGGGTCCGCGTCGGCAGCGGCAAGGGGGCCCTGCCGCGGCGGCTCAACCCGTTCGTGCTGGCGGACCTGATGCAGGCCCAGGTGCGCTTCCACCGGCTGGCACGGACGATCCCGCTCGAGGCCCCGTGGGAGGCGCCCGCGGCGCGCAGCCTCGACAGCCGGACCTTCGAGTCGTGGATCCGCTCGAACCTGCGGTCCGCCGCCGGCCGGG
>CAZSQF010000462.1:0-2035 GCA_964608935.1 uncultured Actinomycetota bacterium
GAGCTCGTCGAGGTAGCGCAGCGCGCCGCCGACGCCGGCGATCGCCTCGAAGCTGGCCGTCCCGGTCTGCCACCGTTCGGGGCCCGCGTCGGGCGCGGGGCGCAGCCGGGCCGGGGTCAGCTCGGCCAGCAGGTCGGGGTCGGCGACGAGCAGCCCAGCGTGTGGACCGAAGAACTTGTACGGCGAGCAGGCGAGCAGGTCGGCGCCCATCGCCGAACGGTCGAGGGTCAGATGCGGCGCCGCGTGGACAGCATCGACGAAGGTCAGGGCACCGACGTCGCGCGCCGCCGTGATCAGCTCCGTCGTGTCGACGACCGTGCCCAACGCGTTCGACGCCGCCGGGAACGCGACCAACCGCGTGGCCGCCGTCACGACGTCCCCGAGGCGGTCGAGGTCGAGCCGTCCGCTGGTCGGGTCGAGTGGGACGAACGCCACGTCGGCGCCGGTGCGGGCCGCGAGCTGGAGCCAGGGCGAGACGTTCGCGTCGTGGTCCAACCGGGTCGTGACGATGCGGTCACCGGGTCCCACGCGCTGCTCGAGCGCACGGGCGACGTGCAGCGTCAACGTGGTCATGTTGGGACCGAAGACGATGCCGTCCACGGGTGTCCCGAAGAACCGGCCCGCCCGGGCGCGAACCTCCTCCACGAGCCGGTCCGTCGCGTGGGACAGCTCGAACGGACCGTGCTGGTTGGCCGTGCCGGTCCGCAGATGCTCGGTCATGGCCTCGATCGCCATGTCGACGACCTGGGTGCCGCCCGGGGCGTCTGCGTGGACGGTCACGGTTCCGTCCGGGCGCTGCTGCGCGAGCGCCGGGAACCGTCGGCGGATCGTGGGTAGGTCGAGCACGCGGGTGTCGCCTCCGGGTCGTCGGCCGTGTCACGGTCGAGGGGCCAGAGCGTAGGCTTGCCGCGCCACGCGCGTGACGATCACCCGGAGGTGCCCGATGACGGCGGAGGCGGCAGGGTCCCCGGCGGCCACGGCTCTAGCCCCGTTCGGCACCGTCCTGGCCGGAATGATGGTGGTGTGCCCTGCGGAGGGCGGTGTCTTCTCGCCACCCCGGCTCGTGCCGACCGGACCGCTCGAGCTGTCTCCTGCCGCGCACGTCCTGCACTACGGCAGCGCCGTGTTCGAGGGGCTCAAGGCCCATCGGGGCCACGACGGCGTGGTCCGCCTGTTCCGAGCCGCTCGCCACGTCGAGCGTCTCCGGCAGAGCGCGACGATGGCCTGCCTGCCGGTCCCGGATGCCGCGCTCCTGCACCAGGCCGTCCACCGTGTCGTCAGCGGCAACCTCGACGAGGTGCCGCGTGCGCCCGGCTCGTTGTACCTGCGACCGGTGCTCATCGGCACCGAGCCCAACGTGGGAGCGGCGGCGTCCCCTAGCCGTGATGCGCTGCTCTACATCGTCGCGAGCCCGGTCGGTGACTACTTCAGCGGCGGGGGCCGACCGTTGCGCCTGCTCGTCGAGACCACGCTGCCTCGCACCGCCCCCCAGTTCGGTCAGGTCAAGGCGGGCGCCAACTACGTGACCGCGCTCGGCGTGACCGAGCGTGCGCGTGCCGACCACGGGGCGGACCAGGTGTTGTTCGCCCCCGGAGGTGACGTCCAGGAGACCGGCGCCGCGAACCTGCTCCTGCTCGACGAGCAGCGGGTCGTCACCAAGGCGCTGGACGGCTCCTTCCTGCACGGCGTCACCCGCGACTCGCTCCTGGTGCTCGCGGCCGATCTGGGGTTGGTCGTCGAGGAGCGGGACATCAGCCTGGACGAGCTCGTCAGCTGGGCGCGCGGGGGCGGCGAGGCGGCCCTGGCCGGCACCGCGGCGGTGCTCGCAGGTGTCGGGACGCTCGTCGTGGACGGCGACGAGATTCTCGTCGGTGACGGCACGGTCGGCCCTGTCACGGGGCGGCTGCGTGAACAGCTGTTGGCGATCCAGCGCGCAGAGGTGCCTGACCGCCATGGCTGGACCGAACCGGTGGCGCGCGGCTAGCGCGTCGGTGCCCGGCTGCACTCGTCGCGGTAGCGGCCGAAGTCCCAATCG
>CAZSQF010000463.1:0-2027 GCA_964608935.1 uncultured Actinomycetota bacterium
ACCAGCCGCCGGTGACTGTCCCGTCGCGTGCGCTCGGGGACTTGGTCGCTCCGGTCCTCGCTGACCACGGTTCTCGAAGCCTCCCTACGATCCCGGACGGTCGGATTTCCCGAGTCCGGTTCTGACCTCGGCTCTGCAGGTTGATTTATCAAGGCGGGCCTTCCCTCACGGCGCGAAACTGCAGCGCTGGCGCGCTCTTCGCCCCGACACCGTGAGGTTTGCACCGCCCCTTCGCCACGGCTACGAACGACGCAGAAACCCAGCTCTGTGTCTGGTTGCGTCCCCGTCGTCGTGGCCACCGAGTGCCCAGAGCCCCTTTGCCCAGCCCGGGTGTTAACCGTCCTGGGGCGGCCTCTCAGGCCGACTGGAGGAGCGGTACACCCTCGTCGTCGCTCGTACGGGCTCATGCGCCAGACCATCTCCCTCCCCGCACCTCCGGGTGTCCCCTCGGCACGAGGTCTTTGCAGGTTGTCGCCAGTCCCTGCTGGCAGATGGCCCTTCCCGACATTATCTCTGCGATCCTTGCGTAGGCGCTCGGACCCTTAGGGCCTGGTAACAAATAACGTTCGGTAAAGGGGGTGGCGGTTAGCCTCGGGTTATGGCCCGAGACGAGAGCGCATTGGCGGACCGGCTGGCGTTGGTGCTGCCGCATCTGGACGAGCGGCAACGCCGGGTGCTGCTCGGCGCCGAGGCACGCACGATCGGACGGGGCGGGATTGCTGCGGTGGCGCGGGCGGCGGGGGTGTCGGAGGCCACGGTGTCCAAGGCCGTCAAAGAGCTCGACGCGCCGGGTGAGGCTTTGCCGGTGGGGCGGGCACGGCGCAAGGGTGGGGGGCGCAAGCCGTTGGTCGAGACGGATCCGGGGCTGGTTGACGCGCTCGAGACGCTGGTGGATCCCGCGACCCGTGGGGATCCCGAGTCGCCGTTGCGGTGGTCATCGAAGTCGACCCGTGAACTGGCGGACGCGCTGGACGAGCAGGGGCACCGGGTCAGCCATGTCACGGTGGGGCGGCTGCTCCGAGCCGCCGGTTACAGCCTGCAGGCGGCCGCCAAGACCCGTGAGGGCCGTCAGCATCCGGACCGCGACGCGCAGTTCCGCTACCTGGCCACCACGGTCAACGACTATCTGGCCGCGGGCGACCCGGTCGTTTCTGTGGACACCAAGAAGAAGGAGCTGGTCGGCAACTACAAGAACGCCGGGCGGGAATGGCAGCCCACCGGTGAGCCGGTCGAGGTCGACGTCCACGACTTTCCCGACCCGGCGGTGGGCAAGGCCATCCCCTACGGGGTGTATGACGTGGGCGCCAACGCCGGCTGGGTCAGTGTGGGCAAAGACCACGACACGGCCAGCTTCGCCGTCGCCACGCTGCGTTCGTGGTGGCAGCAGGTGGGACGACCCGCCTACCCCAGCGCTCGCCGGCTGCTGATCTGTGCCGATTCCGGCGGCTCCAACGGGTCACGGCTGCGGCTGTGGAAGGTTGAGCTTGCTGCCATGGCTGCCGAAACCGGCCTGGCCATCACCGTCTGCCACCTGCCACCCGGCACCTCGAAGTGGAACAGGATCGAACACCGGCTGTTCTCCCACATCTCGATGAACTGGCGCGGCCGCCCCCTCGAGAGCCACGAGGTCGTGGTCGACCTCATCGCCGCGACAACCACCCGGACCGGACTGACCGTCCACGCCGAACTCGACCAGGGCGCCTACCCCAAGGGTGTAAGGATCACCGACAAGCAGATGGCCGCCCTGCCCCTGGAGCGGCACAGCTTCCACCCCGACTGGAACTACACGCTGCTCCCCGCCGATCCCGACCTGTAAACTACACCGTTGTTATTTACCAGTCCCGTAGTGCCCATGGGCCGGCGGCGAGGAGCGGAGGATGGCGAGAGGTTCGATCCGTCAGCGCGGTCGGGGCAGGTGGGAGCTGCGCGTGTACGGATCGATGCGGAGATGGGCCGGCAGCCTCATGCGACGCGCACGACGCACGGGTTTCGGTCGCGCCGCGCTGCGACCGCCGGCCGAGGGTGCT
>CAZSQF010000464.1:0-2022 GCA_964608935.1 uncultured Actinomycetota bacterium
GGACGAGACTCACCGCCTTCGCCATGTCCGGCTTCCTCGCCGGTGCGGCGGGCGTCCTCTTCGCCCACCTCCAGACGTCGGTCGGGCAGGCGAGCTACGACGCGACCCGCAGCATCGACATGTTCCTGATGGCGGTCCTCGGGGGGCTCGGCTCCGTGTACACCGTGCTCGTCGGCGCCATCTACCTGGGGACGGTCAACATCGTCATCGGTAGTGCCGGCGGCCAGCTGCTCGCCAGCGGCTTCGGCGTCCTCCTCGTCCTCATGTTCTTCCCCGCGGGGCTGGGGTCGGCGGCGTTCCGGGTCCGTGACGGTTGGCTTCGTCGCATCGCGCAGCGCAATCGCATCATCGTCCCCTCGCTCATCAGCGGCCGGCTGAAGGAGGGGGACGAGGCCAAGATCCCGGTCGGTCCCCGCATCGACGAGGCCGGCGAGGTCCCGACGCGGTACGAGCTGGTCGACTCGGCGATCGGGGACCAGGGCAAGAGCCAGTTCACGAAGGTCTGGCGCTACTGATGGCGCTCACCGAGGACCCGACCACGCGCCCCGAGGCGACGGTGCCGCTGCCCACCTCGTCGCCGGCCGCCATCGAGGCGGCCGAGCGCCGCGGGATCCGGGGGCTCCTGCACGAGTACAAGCCGTCCGTCGTCACCGGCGGGGCGTCGGCGACGCCACTGCTCGTGCTCACCGCCATCAACATGTCCGACGAGTTCGACCGGGTCGCGTTCGCAGTCCTCCTGCCCGAGATCCGCGACTACTTCGGCGTGAGCCTCGGCGTCGTGCTCACCGTGAGCGCCATCGCGGGGATCCTCCCGGTCCTGCTGTCGCTGCCGGTGGGCTTCCTGGCGGATCGTTGGCGTCGGACGCGCCTGCTGACCGCGGGTCTCGGCATCTGGGGCACGTTCTCCATCTTCACCGGGCTCGCTCCCACGTTGACGTGGCTGGGCGTGGCCCGCTTCGGGTCCGGTCTCGGCAAGACGCTCGATCCCGCGCAGGCGTCGTTGCTGTCCGACTACTACCCCTCCCACAGGCGCGCCGGGGTGTTCGCGGTGCACCGACTGGGCAACGAGGTCGGCCAGGTCGCCGCTCCCGTGATCGCGGGGGTGCTCGCTTCGGTCTTCTTCTGGCAGGTGCCGTTCCTGCTCTTCGGCGTGCCGGCCTTCGTGCTGGCGGCGGTCATCCTGGTGCGCTTGCGAGAACCGGTCCGGGGCGGTCAGGAGCGGGCGGCGATGGGCGCGGCCGAGGCCAACATCGCGGAGGAGGACACCCCGCCGAGCTGGTCCGAGGCGTGGCGGGTCGCCAAGGGAATCCGCACGCTGCGCCGCATCTGGGCCGCCCTGCCCTTCCTGGTGGGTTCGTACCTCGGACTCGCCGCGCTGCTGTCGGTCTATTACGACGAGGAGTTCGGCCTGGGAGGTGCGGGCCGCGGAACCGTCCTGTCGGTGGTGTCCGCGTTCAACATCGTGGGCCTGCTGATCGGTGGCAGCGTTGGCAACAAGGTGATGGCCCGTCGCCCCAGTCGGGTCGTCACGCTGGCGGGGATCGTCGCGCTGATCCCGGCGGCCGCGTTCTTCGGCATCGCGCTGGCGCCGTGGTTGCCGCTCGCCATCGCGCTCCACTGCATCGCGATGCTGGCGATCCCGTTCTTCGGTCCCTCGACGAACGCCTTGATCAGCCTGGTCATCCCCCCGCGGGTGCGTGCCTTCGCCTTCGCCGTCGCGGCGATCTTCATCGCCCCCGGGATCCTGATCGCCCCGCTGGCCGGGAGCCTCGCCGACGCGTACGGGATCCGTGCCGGTGTCATGATCCTCGCCCCTGTCTTCGCGCTGGGAGCGTTCATCCTCGCCTCGGCCGGACAGACCGTCGACGACGACGTCCGCGCCGCGACCGCGTCGGCACTCGCCCAGCAGGAGAGCCGCAGGGCACGCGACGAGGGGCGGACGAAGCTGCTCATCGTCAAGGACCTCGACGTCAACTACGGACCGGTGCAGATCCTGTTCAACGTCGACCTCGAGGTCGAGGA
>CAZSQF010000465.1:0-2005 GCA_964608935.1 uncultured Actinomycetota bacterium
CCACGCGGGACTTCGTGGTCCCGGCCGAAGGGATGGCCAAGCCCGGTCCGGGCGGAGGCCGTCCCGCCCAGCTCTACCGCCGCGGCAGCGCACGCCGTCTGCACCCCGCGATGCTCCGGCCGTAGGTAGCCCGTCTCACCACCGCCCGGCGGCGATCACCGACCCGGGCGGTGTGCCGCGCGCCCAGGTGTAGGCCATCGCCCACCGGCGCCCGGCCGGCGTCGACGCCACCACGGCGACGCGCCGGAACAGCGTCGGCGCGCCCTCGTACCGATCGGCGCGAGCCACCAGGTCCGGCGCGACACCGGCGGAGCGCGGCTGGAGCAGCACCCCGTGGACCGCCCCGGCCTCGGCACCGGGATCGGTCAGGGCGGCCGCCGGCCATCCGTGGCCGGGATCGTGGAGGGTGCCCGGGACGGTCGCCTCGCCGATCGGTTCGGCCACGTCGGCGACGATCTCCCACGCGGCGTCGCCCGGCCGCAGCGTGCCGTACACGAACAGCGGCAGGTCGTCGAACGGGGTCGGCGGCCAGGGTCCGAGCACCGGCTCGGCGGGCTGCGGCGCCGGCGCGCTCGGACCGCCCGCCTCCACGTGCGCCGAGGCGCTGGCCTGGTCGTGGTCGGGCCACGTGCGCCAGTCCCCGTCCGGCAGCCGCTGCACCGCGGCCCACGGCCCCGGCAGGTAGGCCAGCGCGTCGGCCAGCCGGAACCGGCCGGCGACCGCCACCTCGCCGACCCGGCCGAGCACGTAGGTGCCTGGCGGTGCGGCGACCGGGTCGTCGGCCTCCTCACCCGGCCGCTGGTCGGGCGCGCCGGTGGCCACGCGCCCTTCGGAGCGGTCGAGGACCTCGAGGTCGTCGACGTGGACGCCGAGCAGCCACGTGTCGGTGACCCGGGCGGGGTCGGGCACGAGCGTGAGCGGCACCGCCCCGTACCCGGTCCGGCGCAGCTCGAACGCCGGCACCCAGCCGGCCAGCCGCGCTGGCAGCAGCAGGGCACCGCGGCGGTCGAGGCCCTTGTCGATGAGCCGGTCGGGGCTGGCGTTGGCGCCGTACGCGACCGTGAAGCGCACCCGGTCGCGGCCCAGCACGGGTGCGTCCGCCTCGGCCCGCACCGGGGCGTCGGCGGTGCCGTCGATCCGGACCGGCTGCACCTCGCCGGCGTGGACCAGCACCGGTCCGCCGGGCCGCGCCCCCGGGTAGCTCGCCGGGTCGAACCGCAGGGTCACGTCGTCGAGGATCCGGTCGCGGCGTCGGGCAGCCCGCCGTGCTCGAGGAGGTGGCGGAACCCGGCCTCGTCGACGACCGGGACACCGAGCTCGTCGGCCTTGGCGCGCTTGGACCCGGGGTCGGCGCCGGCGACCACCACGCTCGTGCGTCCCGACACGCTGCCCGTGACCCTCGCTCCCCGGGCCTCGAGCGCGTCCTCGGCCTCGTCGCGGCTGAACCCGTCGAGGGTGCCGGTGACCACGACCGTCCACCCGTCGAGCAGGTCGGCGCCGGCGGCGCCTTCGACCACCTCGGCCTCGGTGGTCAACCCGAGGGCGACGAGGTCGTCGACCAGCTCGGCGTTGCGCGGGGCGGCGAACCACGACACGACCGCGCGGGCGATCACCGGCCCGATGCCGTCGACCGCCTCGAGCTCCTCGACGGTGGCGTCCCGGATGGCACGGAGGCTGCCGAAGGCGCGCGCGAGCGTCTTGGCGTAGGTCGGCCCGAGGTGGCGGATGTTGAGGGCGACGAGCAGCCGGTCGAGCGGCTGGTTGCGGGCCGCCTCGATGCCGGCCAGCAGGTTGTCGACCTTCTTCTCGCCCCAGCCGTCGAGCTCGAGCAGCTCGTCGTGGTGCTCGTGGAGACGGAACACGTCGGCGAGGTCGGACACGAACCCGAGCTCGACGAGCAGCTCGATGGTCTGCCAGCCGAGCCCCTCGATGTCGAGTGCCGTGCGGGACGCGAGGTGCGACAGCGACTCGAGCAGCCGGTTGGGGCAGTCGACGTTCTCGCAGA
>CAZSQF010000466.1:0-2003 GCA_964608935.1 uncultured Actinomycetota bacterium
ACTGATCCATTTTTCGATCTCCTGTTGAGAGGCCCCTTTATCCGGCATGTTGTGTTTTTCACGAATCAACTTGGATATTGCATCTGATATTAATTTCTTTGCAGCTTCATTGTGTAACAGGTAAGCTTGGCTGATATCGTCCATGGGAGATTAGTTAGATTGATATTAATGACTCACCCATAAAATTCATTAAATTGCTGCCCGAAGAAGTCTATTAGGATATACTATTAAATAGTAAAAAATAAGCCAATATAAAAACCATGATGCAGATAATCTGGTTCATTCATCCCCTATACTTCACCGGGATCGTCCTGGTCGGGACTTTGGTTACTGTCTGCCATCCTGTATTTCCTAGACTGAAGCCACAAGGGCTACATCCAGCATTGACATAGGTTTTCAGCCGGGGATCGAATTTGGCTTCTAAGAGCTGGCGGGCACGACGGGAATTCGATTTATTTGTCAATGCCGTTCCCTCACCCTGATGCCATGGGCATCTGCCCGTTCAATGTCGTCCTGTCCAATGTTGCTGATCGGAACCACTGCGTGGAGCGTACCTGATCTGCCACTTTGCTGAACATTAATTACCCCGATACCGGGAACGCTTCCTGTTGCCACGTGAGGATCACCGGTCAATGCTTCCGGGCCCCGAAGTGAAACAAATATTCGATTACCCGCAGGAGAGATATCACCGAGATCAGGAGTGTGCCTTCCCAGCTCACCTTCACCCAAAAACATCGTATTTACATGACCTCCGGAATGCGCATCAAAAATTTCAGCCAGGCTTGAACCCCTGTCAAATACCCACAAGTACCGGCCGTTTTTCGTCAGGACCATACCATGGGAATCCCTCCCGTCACTGTTATCCGAGAAAACCAGTTCAGCTTCCGGGTGGTTGGGTGCGTTTTCAGAACTGTATCCGGTAAGAGGCAGCCGATATACTTCAAAAGTATGCAGGTTTGCCGGAGTACCGCCTCCCGAATTGATGTACATAGTGCCACCTGCTTCATCACCGCCACATCCATTTCCTGTAATCACATCATCTGTATACTCCGCAACAATCTCCATTGGTGTTTTTTTTGCTTCCACTACAAAGAGGCCACCTCCCCGCAAGGTTACGAAACCGAGCTCACTGCTGCTGTCGAGAATTGGACAAATTGGTGCGTTATCCGGACGCAGATCCGGATCTTCTTTCAACACACCGTTCGGAGTTTCACCTTCATACAGGCTTAGTGTTGCATCGGTGTTCAGTTCGAAACTGTTGGAGGCATAATCCGTGTCGATACGTTCCAGGAGTTTACCGTTTTGATTGGCAACCAGAATATAGGTATCGTCAACAGATGGAAATGCTGCATGAGCCTGTTGATTTCCATTGAAACCGACAGAAGAAATAATACAACTTACCGGTGCACGTGTTTCCGTATCAAAGATTACCACATGGCCGGAAGCGACAAAGGGCACGATAGCATGCGATCCTGTTGAATTGAAATCCATCATATGCGGCCGTACAGGTTCGGTGCCTGTCTGATCCATGCACATCTCGGTGGTCTCCTCCGAAAGATCAATAACATCCAGCGGGACCTTTTCTTCGGCTGAATTTCCCATCAAATCGGATCCTTCATAAATGTGAATAAAACCTCCGTATGATTTATCCGGTGAGTTTGCCTGGTCCACTACCCACACTTCAAAATTTCCATTGCCAGACAAAACCCCTCTCTGCATATTCTCGCCGGCAATAAGCCCGCTTTCCAGACTTTTATCCGTTGAACCTGTAAATGTCTCACTCTCGCATCCGGTCAACATCAATCCCAAAGTCCCGACAATCAATAACAGCAAATAAAAACGTTTTTCACTGATAACCATGACTAATCTCCATTATTTATAATTACTTACTTCTATCCGTCATTGAAAATGTACAATTATTTTAAATGGATCAAGAGGATAAATCTCAGTACCACGAATGCGGAAACATCGTTAAACATGCATGGAAAATATTTCTAAAAAAA
>CAZSQF010000467.1:0-1994 GCA_964608935.1 uncultured Actinomycetota bacterium
CTCCTGGAGTACCGCCGCGCCGACCCGTCGGCGGCGGCCCACGTGCGCGCGGTCATCTCGGGCATGGGGGTCCCTGGTGGATCGTGGCGGTGGTCTGGGCCGCGAGGGTATGGCCGCACTCGCCGCCCCGAGCCCTCGCGTGCGGGCGCCGTGACACCCCCCATGCAGGGTGGTCCGGCCGGTGGCCACACCCCAACGGGTGGGGTCAGCCCCAGGGCGTTGCCTCGGCGCCGGCAGACGAGCCGGGAAGCTCAGCATCGCCGGCGCTGACACCGGGCCCGGCAACGATGCGCCGCCGGATGCGGCCGGACACCATGTCGACCAGGATCGTGGCCACGATCACGACCACCAGGGCCAGGCCGGCACGCTCCCAGACCTTGAACCCGAAGTACTGGGCCAGCAGCGTACCGATCCCACCCGCGCCGACGACACCCATGACGGCCGAGGCACGGATGTTGACCTCGAACCGGTACATGGCGAACGACGCCAGCTCGGGCAGCACCTGCGGGATGACCCCCCACCGCAACCGCTGAATGGCGCTGCCGCCGACCGCGTCGGACGCCTCGATGGGGCCCGGGTCGAGTCCCTCGATCACCTCGTAGCACAGCTTGCCGAGCGTCCCGATCGACCCCACCGCGATCGCCACCACGCCAGTCTGCGGCCCGAGCCCGAACACCGGGATGAAGGCCACGGCGAGGATCAGTTCGGGGATCGCGCGCAGGACGTTGAACACCTGCCGCGTCACCGTGGCGAACCCCCGTCCGACGAGGTTCTCGGCCGCCACGAACGCGAGCGGGATCGAGAACACCGTCGCGATCACGGTGCCGAGCCAGGCGATCGCGATCGATTCCCACATCGCCTCCAGCAGCAGGCGCATCACCGACAAGTCCGGGTCGCGGAACATCAGCCGGACGATCGTGGCGAAGTCCGCCGGCGCCTCGAGCAGGCGGGACCACCGGATCTCGGCGGACAGCCCCCATGCCAGCAACGCCAACACGATGGCCGTCACGACCCATCGGAACGCCTCGGTAGGCCGCTCGGGCCGCAGGGCCCCATCGACCCGCTGGCGGATCGTGGTGTCGGGGAGCTGGGGCGGCGTGCTCACACCAGCCGCCTCCGGAACATGATCGAGATGCGCTCGACGATCACGGTCACGATGAAGAACAGCACGATGATGCCCCACACCTCGGACCAGCGACCGAGGTTGCGGTGGAAGTCGATGACCTGCCCCACGCCGCCGGCGCCCACCAGGCCGAGCACGGCGGAGGCCCGCAGGTTGATCTCGAAGTTGTAGAGCAGGAATGACGTGTAGGACGGCAGGATCTGGGGGACGATGGCCGTCCGGAGCATCTGCGTGTGGCTGGCGCCCGAGGCGTCCGCCGCCTCGATCGGACCGGGATCGATCCCGTCGAGGATGTCGCTGGTGAGCTTGCAGGTCACCGCGATCGAGAAGAAGACGAGCGCCAGGATGCCCGGCAGCACCCCGATGCCGACCATCGAGACGAAGAGCAGCGCCCACAGCACGTCCGGGATGGCGCGGATGACGTTGTTGAAGGCCTTCGTGGCGAGGTAGACGGGCTGGTTCGGCGCACCGACACGGCTGTTCCACAGCGCCAGCGGCAGCGCCAGGAACCCACCGACGATGGTGCCCACCACCGCGATCTGGACGGTCTCGACGAACGCGGCCAGCGTCCGGGCGTTCGTGATCTGTCCGAAGTCGAGGCTGGCCAGGCCCCGGAACGACGAGTTCGGCCGGGTCAGGTCCTCGAGGAACCCGGCCAGCGAGAAGTCCGTCGCGATGACCGTCACGACCGTCATGACGACGGCCAGGACCCCCATGGCGATGGCGAAGACGGAGGGCGGTGGCTTCGAGGGCCGCTGCTGTCGGGTCGGGGCGGGCGCGGTGCCGGCACTCACAGGTGCGCCTGCTCCGTGCTCTCCTCCTCGCCCATCACGTCGTCAGCCGTGAGGCTGCGCCCGTAGATGTCGCGGAA
>CAZSQF010000468.1:0-1993 GCA_964608935.1 uncultured Actinomycetota bacterium
CGATGAGTGACACGCTCGCAGCCGGCCGAGAGGCCGTGCAGCAGCATGCCTGGGAGGATGCGGTCAGCGCGTTCACCGAGGCGGATCGGGACGGCGGTCTGTCGCCATCGGATCTCGAGCTCCTAGCCGAGGCGGCCTGGTGGGCCGGTCAACCCGACGATGCTCTCGACGCCTTCGAGCGGGCGTACGCGGGCTACGAGGCTGCCGGAGAGCACACCTCGGCCGCCAAGGTCGCGATCGAGCTCGCCAAGCTCGCTTTCGACCGTGCGGCGCTGTCGGTGCTGCAGGGATGGTTGGCCCGAGCCGAACGTCTCCTCGCCGACGAGCCGGAGTCGGGCGTCCACGCGTGGCTCGCCTTCTGGCACATGCCGATCACCGCCTTCGTCGAGGGCGACCTCGAGGCGTCGATCGCCTGCGCCGACCGCGCGATCGAGCTCGGGCGCAGACACGGCGAGCGGGACGTCGAGACGTTCGCCCGCAGCTTCAAGGGTCAGTTCCTGATCAAGGCGGGCCGGTGGCAGGAGGGCCTGGCGCTCGTCGACGAGGCGGCCGCTGTCGCCAGCTCCGGCGAGCTCAGCCCCCGGATCGCCTGCGGCGTGCACTGCAACACGATCGCCTGCTGCCGGGACCTCGGAGACTTCCGGCGAGCTGCCGAGTGGACAGACCAGGCCATCCGGTGGATGCGCCGACAGTCGGTCGACGGTTACGTCGGGATCTGCCGGGTGCACCGGGCGGAGCTGAAGCGCCTGCGCGGATCGTGGCCCGAGGCCGAACAGGAGGCGCGCCACGCCTCCGAGGAGCTGGAGCGGTTCAACCTGCTGTTCGCCCTCGGCTTCGCCCACTACGAGGTCGGCGAGGTCCGGCTGCGCATGGGTGACCTCGACGCGGCCGAGGAGGCGTTCCTCCGGGCTCACGAGTACGGGTGGGGCCCGCACCCGGGCCTGGCGCTGCTCTTCCTGGCTCGCGGGGAGGCCGATGAAGCCGCCAGCGCCATCGCGGGTAGCGTGACCGCGGCAGACGACCCTCTTCAGCGGGTCCGCCTGCTGCCCGCCCAGGTGGAGATCGCCCTCGCCCGCGACGACCTCGAGACGGCGAACACGGCGACAGCCGAGATGGAGGCGATCGCCGAGGAGCACGACAGCCGCGCCTGGGAGGCCGACGCGCTCAACTGCCGCGGGGCGGTCCTCCTCCACGAGGGTGAGTCGGGGCCCGCGGTCGAGCGGCTCGAGCGTGCCTGGCGGCTCTGGCAGGAGATCGACCTGCCCTACGAGTCCGCCCGCGCCAGGGTCCTGCTCGGCCGAGCGCACGCCGCGCACGGCGACGCAACCGCCGCCCGTCTGGAGCTGCGAGCCGCCCGCTCCACGTTCGAGCGGCTCGGAGCCGCGCCCGACATCGAACGGGTGGACGGACTCCTCGGAGGCGACGTACCTGCGATCACGGGGCAGCGTCAGCGGCAACGCCGGACCTTCATGTTCACCGACATCGTCACCTCCACCGACCTGGTGAGCCTGATCGGTGACTCGGCGTGGGAGGAGCTGCTGCGCTGGCACGACCAGGCGCTGCGCTCGGCGTTCGCCCGGCACCGGGGACAGGAGGTCAGTCACACGGGCGACGGGTTCTTCGTGACGTTCGGGAGTCCCGCCGACGCGGTCGAGTGCGCGGTGGACATCCAGCGCGGCCTCGCTGAGCATCGCCGCGACCACGGGTTCGCGCCGTGGGTACGGATCGGGCTCCACACGGCAGAGGCGACCCGGGACGGGTCCGACTACCGCGGCCAGGGCGTCCACGCCGCGGCGAGGGTCGGAGCGCTCGCCGAGCGCGAGGAGATCGTCGCCTCGAGTCCGACCCTCGAGGACGCCGGTGCCATCCGCTTCCCGGTCTCGGAGCCCCGAACCGTCGAGCTCAAGGGGATCGCTGACCCGGTGGAGGTCAGCACGATCGACTGGCGCTAGCCCGAGGCTCAGCCGAGGTCCATCGTGAGGCCGGCGGCCAC
>CAZSQF010000469.1:0-1987 GCA_964608935.1 uncultured Actinomycetota bacterium
TCCGGATCGAAGCGGGCGAGGGAACGGCCGGCAGTCAGGTCAGGGACCGCCACGACTGCTCGGGTAGTGCTAGTACGAGGAGGGTGAGAGCACATGACAATCACGTGGACACGCAAGGTGTGGGCGGCGATCGCCGCAGGCCTGTTGGCGCTCGTCGCCGTCGCCATGCTGGCGCTCGGCACGGGGCCATCGGAAGCGCAACCGCCTCCGATCGCCGCCGTGGAGCTGACGGACAGGCACGAGTTCACCGACGACGTTCGGGCGCAGGTCAGGGCCAAGCCCGATGGGCGGCCGATGGGGGTCGCAAACCTCCGCGACGCCTCGAACCTCGCGGTGCTCGAGATCACGATCCAGCCCGGTGCGCAGTTCCCCTGGCACACCCATCCTGGGCCGGTGCTGGTCGCCGTCACGGAGGGCGTCGGAGGAGAAGAAGATGCCTTCGTCTTCATCTTCGCCGACGACTGCGTCGAACGCCCCTATGCGGTGGGCCAGGCGTTCGTCGACCTCGGCGTCGCCGTGCATATGGCCTCCAACCCGAGCGACACCGAGACGGTCGTGATCGCGACCTTCCTCGCGGCGCCGGATGCTGACGCAGAGGAGCCCAGGCTGACGGTGCCCGTTCCCGCCGACGAGGGAGCAGCGCTCGACGACAAGTGCGGCATCGAGCGCTGACCCTCGGACCGACTGGTCCGTGCCAGCTCTCCTCGCGCCGGGTCGACCTGCGGGGGACAGGGTGAACCTGCCCCCCGCAGCGGTGGACCGAACGCGGTCACGCTGGACCCTTGTTGACTCTTGCGCTACCGCTGAGGGTTGGGACCCGGTGGCGGTCACTCCACCAGACCACCGCCGATTCTCCGCGGAGGCTCGATCCTGCCCCAACGCCGATGCTGACTGCCGGACAGTGTCACACCGGGCTTCGCCATCCTGGGCAAGCTCGGCCCCACACCGACCCCTCGGACGACGAGGCCGCGTTCGACCGGCGCTGGCAACGAAGTCGATATCCACGACGTCCCCTCACACCACCACGCGTGTCACCGTCGAATCTCCTGAGCGGTATGGGAGGTCCGAGACTGGTTTGCGCCGCCCCCGTCCGCGACCGCAGCTGACGTGCCCTCGGGGAGCGAGTGGCCCGGTCACGTGGGCTCAGATCGCCAGCAGCTGGGGCCGTTGAGCCGGACGGGGTCGATGGTGGCGGTGGGGCTCGGCGCAATCGGGGCCTCCACGCAAAGTGCGGTCGGACGTGTGTGTGAAACCACGTCCACGCTCCGCCGTCGCTAGCAGCTCCGCTTGCACCTCGCGAGGTGCGACCTACGGTTAGGAACCCCTCCACGGTTCGAGGAGGAGCCGATGGCCGATGGTGAATCGAGCGCTGTCGACCTCGTTCGGCGTGCGTTCGAGACGCTGAACGAGCGCGACCGCACGACGTTCCTCGACCTCCACGCGGATGACGTCGTTCTTCACGTGGGGGACAAGGTGATCCGGGGCGCAGAGACCGTCGCGGACGAGGAATGGTCTCACTTCGACGCCTTCCCGGACCTCACGGTCGAGCCGGACGAGATCGTGGCCGCCGACGGCACCGTCGCGGTTCGGTGGACCGCGACGGGAACGCATGAGGGCGAGTTCCGTGGGATCGCGCCGACCGGCGTGCGGGTCGAGTACCATCTGATGGGCATGTTCCGGGTCGAGGACGCCCAAGTCACGGAGGTGTGGCTCGTGGCCGACCGGTTCGCGCTCCTGCAGCAGATCGGCGCGTCCGAGGTCTCGACTGCTTAGCCACGATCCGACGCGCCCTGTTTGCGATGGCACGCGCCGTGCCCAGTCGGGCCCACGAGGTTCCCCCGGCACCTAACCTTGCCGTCCTTACCGGTCCCCGGTTGCGGCCCTCGGGACATCGTCTGCGTGGATGCGCGTACACGAGCTCCCCGCGGTTCCGGTGCACGGGTCGTGGGGAAGGAGCAGTCATGGCAACCGTCGCGAGCTACCACCA
>CAZSQF010000470.1:0-1986 GCA_964608935.1 uncultured Actinomycetota bacterium
CCTAGTCCCGTTTTCCGCACCGTTTTGGGGCAGGGTCCTGCTGTTCGGGCCACGGTAGGGGGATGTCGAGAAGTCCCAGGATGGTGCGTTGGGTGGGGGTGAGCCGGTCGAGGACGAGCCCGGCGGGGGTGTAGGTCGCGGCGAGGTGGTCGAAGGCGGCCAGGATGTTTGTGCCGGTGGGTTTGGCGGCACGGTCTTCGGGCAGCAGTCCGGGCAGTTGGGTGGCGGGCGCGATCGCGCGGCGCAGGTCGGCTTCGATGAGCCCGTAGACGAGCAAGGCGAGTCCGACGATGGAGATGAGCGCGTCGATGCGGTCGTCGTTGTGGAGGAACACCGGCCGCACCTTGAGGGTGGATTTCGCGTCGCGGTTGCGACGTTCGACGACCTCCTGGGCCTTGTAGCGGCGCAGCACGTGGACGGCGCGTAGGTCTGCGCCGGGCAAGTTGGTGGCCAGCGCGTAGATCCCGTCGGTGGCCGCGGCGGTGTCGATGGCTGTCTGGTTACGGGTCCAGGCGATGGTCGGTTTGCCGTGCTCGTCGACGCCGGTGGTGACCTTCAACAGCGGCGTCAGATCGGCACGCAGGATCTTGGCGACTCGGGTATCGACGTCGTCTTTGGTCTTGTAGTGCGGCCCACCGAGCCCGTTGCGCACCCGCATCAGGGCGGCCTCGGCCTTGTCCAGTGCCCGCTCACGCCCGCCGGCGACCGAGGCCTGTTCTTCGCTCGAGTGGATGAACGCCACTCGCAGCCGATGGTCGGTCCTGGTGGCGGGGTCGATGATGTCCCAGTCGACCAGCGTGCCGCGATAGCGGGTCCGCTGCGAGACCGGCAGCCGGGTCTGGCGTTGCGCGACATACCGCAGCGGGGTCAGCGTGTCGTGGCCGACATGGGCGATGAAGTGGCGGGCGAAGCCGGTGTCGGCCCGCAGCGGCACCACGAACCGGATGCCCGCCCGGTCGGCTGCGCACAGGTTGCCGAGCCGTCCCAGAGCAGAGTCGGCCACGACCACGATCCCCGGCCCCAGCAGTTGCCGCAGCCGCTCCATGGCCTGGCCCATGGCGGTGACCTCGGCGGCCGCGCCCGGATGTGGCCGCACATAGATGGGTACGCCGTTGTCGGTAACCGCCTGCAACGCCTGGACCTGCCGGGTGACCTTGCGGTCCGGACCCCACCCCTTCTGCACCAGCGTAGAGTCGGGATAGGCGCCGGCGAACCGCAACTTGGTCAGATCCACATGCAGCTGCGACACGTCCACATCGAACGCGTCGAGCGCGGCCAGGGCGGCCTCGCCGCGTACATACTCCGCCACCGGTGCCAGCGCTTCCAGCGCGCGCCCGAGCCGGTCGTCGTTCAACAGCCCCGCCGGGGTACCGAACAGCTCCTGGGTCGCGGCCGAGGACGCCCACCCGGCCACGTCATACAGCGGCGCCGGGGCACACAGGCGGTTGGCGATCAACGCCTCGATGACCTCTCCGTGGGTCAACAGCGCCCTGCCACGCATCGGCACCGCCCGGTCCACGATCCGCGCGATCCCCAGCCGGGCCAGATACGCCCGCACCAGCAGCAGCGGACCGACCTCCCGGCGGGTGCCCACCGGCGGAGGATCCAGCCGCGCGAATGAACCTGCCAGCTGGTCGAGTTGGCCCGACGCCTTGAGCTCGTCCTCACGCCCCAACGTGGCGATCACCCGATGACGGACCTTGCCCGCCTCGGTGCGGAACGCCTCGACCAGACGCAGATAGACGTACTCGCGTCCGCCGCTCGTGACCTTGTGCCGCTTAATATACATATTGGCCCTACACTACCGGACCACACGGTCACGCCCAAGCACCTCCTCCCCGACCCATCCCAGTGCCATCCCAACCGTTTGGCCCTACACAAACCCGCAACATCAACCACGAAACCACCCTCAACCGCCCCTGGCACCCCACCAGCGTCCACACACCAGACCCCTACGACCCAGACGGTGCGGAAAACAGGCCTAGT